>DASTPO010000274.1:0-6242 GCA_035762225.1 Candidatus Angelobacter sp. | reverse complement strand
GGGGCTCAAGAACACTTATTTCGCAGCGCCCGGCATTCCGGGTGCGCGCAGCGCCGGGCCGGGTTTCCCCACGTTGTATGCCGTGTACTTTGAAGCCGCCTCAAAGTGGAATTCGTCCTGGAACGGCTTGCTGGTGGATTACACCAAGCGCATGAGCCACCATTTCAGCGCGGGCGTGAGCTATACGTGGTCGAAGGGGATTGATGACGGCCCGAACCCGAGCTTTGTGCTCATCCCACAGGACAGCCAGAACATCAGGGCGGAGCGCGCGATCTCATCGGATAGCGTGGGCCAGCGCTTTGTGCTGAATACGACCATTGACGGCCCGGCGCAGATGAACCGCTTGATCAACAATTTCCAATTCAGCACCATCGTGACCCTGCAATCGCCCAACTACTTCACCAAGTTCGCCGGCTTTGACGCAAATGGCGACATCTTCGGCAATAATGATCGGGTAGGCATAGAGCCGCGCAATACCTTCAAGGGCGATTCCTATCAGACGGTGGATATACGCCTGGCGCGCACCTTCAAGGCCACGGAGCGGCTGCACCTTGAAGCCATGGCCGAGGCTTTCAACCTGTTCAATACCGTCAACGTGCGGTTCTTCAACACGGTGTACGGCGCTGCCGACTTCTGCAACTTTAATGCGGCCGCGCAGGGCTGCTCGCCCACGCAGCACTTTCTGGAAGGATCGCCCAACCCGAACTATGGAACGCCGCGCGCGGAATTCAACCCCAGGCAGATTCAGCTGGCTTTGCGGTTAAACTTCTAGGCGCGGGGAATTCAATAAGCCAAGGACACGATTGAATGGCCAACGTTCTCATTGAGCTGGTTGCACAACTCAACTCGGGTAAGCTGCGCGTGGTGGATCTAACCCAGCCGCTTAGCGCGCAGACGCCTCTTCTTCCTCTGCCTCCGCAGTGGCCGAACACTCCGCAGTTCAAGCTGTGGGAGATTTCCCGCTATGACGATCGCGGGCCGGCTTGGTATTGGAACGGTTTTGAGACCGGCGAACACACCGGCACGCATTTTGACGCGCCCATCCATTGGGTAAGCGGCAAAGACCTGCCAGAAAACAGCGTTGACAAGATCAACCCGAAAAAGTTCATCGGGCCGGCGTGCGTGCTCGATGTGTCGGGCGACTCGCAGAAAGATCCTGACTTCCTGCTTACAGTGGACCGCGTGCAGCAGTGGGAGCGGCAGCACGGGCGAATTCCCGCCGGCGCATGGTTCATGTTGCGGACCGGATGGTCAACACGCAGCGATCCGGAGCAGTACATCAATCTACAGAAAGATGGTCCGCACACTCCGGGCTTCGTGAAGGAATGCTCCGAATTTCTGGCAAAGGAGCGTGACGTTTTAGGTGTCGGCGTGGAAACGGTGGGAACCGATGCTGGCCGGGCCGCCACTTTCGATCCTCCGTTCCCGAACCACTACATCATGCATGGCAGCGGAAAGTTCGGGCTGGCGGGGTTGTGCAACCTTGATCAGCTTCCGCCAACCGGCGCTTTAGTGATCGCGGCTCCGTTGAAGATTGTGAACGGCTCAGGCAGCCCGCTCCGGGCAATCGCAATCACGCCGTAAAGCATTTCCAACGCGCGAAAGCATGAACGTGCAAGCCGATGCATAGAAAATAAGAAACCTATTGCATACTATGGGCGAAGCTGGAAAAGCCGAATTCGGACCGTTTAATCTACTTTAAGTCTATGAAAATGGATAGTTGTAAAAGATAAGAGAACATTTATTTGGTCTGCAAGTGATTGTGGCATATCGTAGTTTGGCAGATGCCGACTCTTTTCCCCCATCAGGAGTATATTTTTACCCTTATCCAAAGGCTCTTGTTTTCAGGTAAGAGCAGTGGTTCGCCTGCCATAAAACTGTCCTGCAGGAGTGCGGGTACAACCCTCCCTTCATTTGCTCGCCTTAAGGTGTTATGAGTTCCTCATTTCCCATTGATTCCTCAGCCCCGGGCCCGCGCTGTCCCACATGCAGGCTGCCAATCGGCATTCCTCCGGCATCTGGCAGAGGCTCGCGTCTGGTGGAAAAGTTCGTACCTTCTTTTGATTCAGCATTCATTGTTACCTCCGCCCTTGTTCTTACCGGAGCCGTTGCCGGCAGCCTGGAGTTCATGACGCACCTGGCTGTGGCTCGATTGCACACGCCCCTGGCGTATCACGCATTCATTGACGCCAGCGTGATTGCCTTGATGGCCATGGCTTTGGTGGGCGTTTGCATTGCCTCGGTCAGAACCCGCCGGCAGGCCGTGATTCGGCAGCTACGGGCGGTTGAACAACTGAACCATCATTTGCGCAATGCTTTGCAAGTAATTGCACAAAGTCGGTACCTGCCGGAAGAAAAGCAGGCTCAGGCAGTCTTCAATAGCGTCGATAGAATAGAAGATGCTTTGCGGCGGATGGCTAACGGATAGGCAAGCCTGCCAAAGGCAAACATGCATTTACTGGCTTTCTCTCTTCCATGTCCACCCGTTTCGCTCCAGCCCTGATACGCGAACTGACGCAGATCTGCGCCAGGTAACACATTCCTGCGTTTGTATTCAGCCATTTCACGCAGATGGCCGGTAGATGCCTCTTGAAATCGCGGCCCTACAATGGCCATACGAATGCATCAGATAGCCGCAGGAGTTGAAATGGTAAGTACAATCCAGCCAGTGCGTTTGCTGATCATCGACGATGATCCTCACAACCTGGTGTTCATGGAAGCTGCGCTGACGGAGCGTGACCTGGAAATCTTTGTAGCTTCTGATCCTCTTCATGGTTTGGAACTGGTATCTAAGTGCCATCCACACATCGTGGTAACAGACCTGATGATGCCTGATGTTGACGGCCTGGCCGTATTACGGCGCGTCAAAGAGATCGATCCCGCCATACGCGTTGTGATCATGACGGCGTCCCCGACGGCTGCCACCTTCGCCGAGGCGGTGCGTTGTGGGGCCACCGACTATCTCGCCAAGCCGATACCACTGGCCGTGCTTCGCCAGGGCTTGGGAGACTTGATTAAATGCGTGCATGAGCAGGCTATGCGCTCGAGCTAACAACGCGTGTTAAGATTCCTGTGGTTGTCAAATTGCCGGTCACCGCACCGGCAATTGTAGTTGTCGCTAGTTTGTACCCCGATTCATCACAGGGCGCGATGAATGTCTATCGATTCGCGGTCGAGGACTGTAGTCAAGCGGCGGATTTCGCCCCGGCCTTTTCAACCCTCTTCGCACCTTCCAGCAATTGCCTGGAAGCCTGGATCTGATTTTCGATCTGTCGAGTCAGCGACTCGACAGCATTACTCACCAGCATGAACTCCGCAATCGTGGTCCAGCCTGGTCCGTGGATGACCGGCTGCAGTTTTTCGACGAGCCCTATCCGGTGGAGTTCCGTAATACGCTCATCGAGTGCCTTCAGTTGTTTCTCGAGTTTCGCTACATCATGCTCCATAAAAACCTCCTTGCTTATGGGAGCTTGCCCAAGTCTATTCCTGCGTCCTGTCACATTCAACAATCAGGCCTGGGACAAGAAGGGTTAGTTACGGTTCATGCTGCGGTGAACCCGGGGCGCGTTCTTCACGTTCTGATCAATTACAATGGCGCTCGGAAAAAAGGAGAGCGAATGCGCGCGGTACTGTGCAAAGAGTGGGGAGGGCCAGAGAAACTGGCAGTGGAGGATGTGCCATCTCCGCCGATCAAAGATGGCGCGGTTCGAATTGCGGTGCACGCTGCGGGAATCAACTTCGCCGACCTGCTGCTGATCTCCGGCCAATACCAGGAAAAACCTGCCTTCCCATTTACCCCCGGCATGGAAGCCTCCGGCGTGGTGACGGAAGTTGGCAAGAGTGTAAGCGGGCTGAAAGCCGGCGATCGCGTGATGGCGCTGACAGGAACAGGCGCGTACGCGGAAGAGATCGTGGTG
The DNA here is from genome assembly GCA_035762225.1 of Candidatus Angelobacter sp. Taxonomy (GTDB): domain Bacteria; phylum Acidobacteriota; class Terriglobia; order Terriglobales; family Acidobacteriaceae; genus Angelobacter. The sequence goes on along the minus strand of DASTPO010000274.1, from coordinate 2,325 downwards.
GACGCGAATCGTGTTTATAAGGTCCTGGACAAAATGGACCTGGTGGCCGCGGCGGGATTTCCAGTCACCTACGGAACATCGCACGGCGCTTTTGATTGGCGGGCGCACCTCAAGCCTGGCGAATGGTTACTGGTGCATGGCGCGGCCGGCGGCGTTGGACTGACGGCGGTTGAGATCGGCAAGGTTATGGGCGCAACCGTAATTGCCTGCGCGGGATCGCCTGAGAAGCTGGCTATCGCCCGGGAGCACGGCGCTGACCATCTGATCGATTATTCGCGGGAAGACATCCGTGAGCGAGTAAAGGCCATTACCGCCGGGAAAGGCGTGGATGTGGTCTACGATCCGGTGGGCGGCGACGCGTTTGACGCCAGCCTGCGCTCCATTGCATGGGGCGGCCGCATCATCATTATCGGCTTTGCCTCCGGACGCATAACGCAGGCGCCGGCAAATATTCTGCTGGTAAAGAACATCGACGTCATCGGTTTTTACTGGGGATCATACCAGGTGCGAAAGCCCGAGTTGCTGCGCGATTCCTACTCTAAGCTTCTCCGCTGGTGCGAGGAAGGGAAGCTCAGGCCGCACGTTTCGGCGCAGATGGACCTGCAACAGGTGGGGCCGGCGATGGAGTTGCTGCGCCAGCGCAAGTCCACGGGAAAAGTAGTCTTGACGACAGGACGGTAGCCACGGCTGAGAATCATCGGAAAGCGAGGACAGCATTGAGGCTCAGCCCGGTTCGGCCCAGCGCAAGCCTATTAGCCTTTGCTCAAGGGTTTCGCTGTAACGAAAGAAGGATTACCATCACTAACCAACCGTAATAGTGCCAATGGAGCGGTATGTCGCCCGAGTTGGTAGCACGCATTACTTGGAGTTCGAATCTGGTGAATCCTGCTTGTCTGTTTCTTCTTCAGGACGGCGGTCAGGAACCAGAGGCAAGGGACGGCGGTCATGGATACGCTGCTTGCCTGAAGGCGGGGGCGCATCATGGTGCGTCAGCACCACCTGACCGGCCGGCTTCAATGAGAAAGACCCCGATCCGCTGGATTTCTCTTCCGGTTTGTCTTCCTCAGGCGGTTCTTTGTCCGGCACTGCCCACTCCTTATCCAACGGTCTCTATCACCATTTTAATGCAGGGAACAGCGCCCGGATCACGTTTCGTGTCTATGGGCCCGAATTAAATTTCAGCAGGAGCGATCGTCATGAGCAAGATTCCTGAGAAAAAACCGGCGGGCAGGGAGCCGGCAAAGAGCGTCCCGGCAGGGAGCCCGACGGCGAAACCAATGGCACTTAAGGCCGCAGCTTCAGTGGTAACCGTAAGACATCTGGCCGCGCCTCCTACGGTAGTGCGTCCCAAGCGAGTGCATCCGAGAAGGCTGCTTTCTTTCGTGAAGGAAGGCCAGGAACGCGGAGTTCACAGCACCACCGCCCGGGCGACCATCCGCCCGCTGGATGCCGCGGCCGACCAGGAGCTGAAAGTTTTCCTCAACAGCGAATTGACCGGTCCCGCGCAGAACCAGACAGGTGGCAACGTGGGCGAGCCGAGCACCTCGATCAACGGCAACGTGGTGTTTTACACCGGCAACTGGTATGCGGCCATGTCGTCGGATGGCGGCAAGACTTTCCAGTACATCGATCCCAATAACATGGCACAGCCCGGAGACGGGCCCAACATCACCTTCTGCTGCGACCAGGTTGTGAATTACATGCCATCGATCGATACATTCGTCTGGCTGCTGCAATATGGTCCCAGCACGGGCGACAACATCCAGCGTCTGGCGTTTGCCAAGACCTCGGACGTGATCAACGGAAAGTGGCGTATTTTTGACATCACTACGCAGGCGCTTGAGGTTCAGGGGGCCTTCCTCGATTTTCCCGACCTTGCTGTGGGAAGCAATTTCCTCTACATGACCACAAATGTGTTCCCCACAGGGACCGCGGCTGGATCGGCCGTGGTGCGAATTCCACTGGCGTCCATCGCCAGCGGCAACCCGACCGCCGAGAAATTTGTCTCCATGGAGCTGCAGAGCTTTCGCGTGACCCAGAACTGCCGTGACACGGCATATTTTGCCGCGCACAAAGATACCAGCACGCTCACGGTTTTTTCCTGGCCGGAGAATCAGGCCAACCCCACGCCCACTGACGTGCAGGTCTCGCGGTGGATCGGCGGCAACGGCTACTTCTCCCGGTTGCCCGACGGACGCCGCTGGCTGGATCGCGCTGATCCGCGCATCACCGGCGCCACCATGGCGGGAAATGATTTGTGGTTTGCCTGGGGTGTGGATGCAGGGTCCAACCACCGCCCGCAGCCGTTCGTGCAGATTGCCAGGA
>DASTPO010000273.1:0-9517 GCA_035762225.1 Candidatus Angelobacter sp. | reverse complement strand
TGTTGTGGCGGAGGCTTTTCAGGTCAAAGACCTGAAGCGACTTGATCAGGGTGAGCGAAAGGTCCAGCGGGCATTTGGGGTTGGAAACCAGGTTCCTGACCACCGGATAGAGCTTCATAAAGCGGCGCTGGCGGGCAATTTCGCGAAAGACGTTCTCCTGCAGGTTCTTGGAACCCGCAAAGGTCTCCACCTCGGCGTCAGTCAGTTTGGGTGACTGCAAGACTGCGTTCTGCACCAGGCGCGCTGTATCCCGCACCAGGATCGCGCGCTCCTCTTTGTTGCCGATAAATCCCAGCTTGATCCGCTGCCCAACATTCATTTTTCCGAGTTTCTGTAAAACCGTGATTCGCTTCTGCTCGGCGGCGTCAAATTCGTCCATACTTTCGGCTTGGACAGGCGCCGCAGCGGGGGTTGCTTGCGGGGCTGAAGCAGGAGCAGGTTGTTCGCTGGTGGCAGCCGTCTCTCCGACCGCTCTCTCGGCGGCCGGCTCCTCTTCCTTCGTCAGTTCGAAAGGCTTCCCTTCCGCTGCCGTGATCTCCGCCGCATGCTTCTGCTCAAAGGCGCGCAGAGCGGCCTCGGTATCCGGCGTAACTTCAAATTCTTCCAACCCCGTTTCGGCTTGGGGCGTCGCAGCCGGGGCTTCCTCCTTTGCTCCCCGCAGCTCTTGGGCTTCAGCGGGTGTCACGTTCTGATTGCTGAGCAGCGCTTCCACCACGCCCGGGTGTGCTCGCGCGCGGTCGCTGCGAAGCAGAATGGTCACCATCTCTCGCTGCGCTGTTCCGGCAAGTTCCATCAGCAGCGTCTCTGGAATGGCGGGATTCGCGATCAGAGTGGGCATCAGGCCATTTCGCCGGTTCTCTTCGTGCCAATAGTAGAGCAGGACTTCCGGCGCGGTGGTGTCCTGAGCAAGCACGTCCATGGCGGACTGCGGGTCCCACTGGGCCAGCGTCATGCGGGCGTCCTGGCCAAAGAGCGGATGGCGGGAAAGGTAGACCATCACTTCGAGCATTTCCTGGGGCGGCAGCGGCAACGAGCCCCTGGCGGCTGACCGCATGACGTTCACGGGCACGGCATTCTTCTTGATCAGTTCGAGAATAGACGCCATAGCTGCAAAGTCTAATTCTGGTCGCGCCGCGCGACAAGAAACGCCTGGATGAACGGCTTCAGGTCTCCATCCAGAACGCGGTCCACGTCTCCCACTTCCACCTTGGTGCGATGGTCCTTGATCAGCCTGTAAGGGTGCAGAACATACGAACGTATCTGCGAACCAAAATCGATATCCAGCTTGGAATCCTCCAGCTTCTTGCTGATCGCGCGCTTCTTCTCCAGCTCAAACTCATAGAGTTTGGACCGCAACATCTTCATGGCCCGTTCTTTGTTCTTGTGCTGCGACCGCTCATTCTGGCAGGCCACCACAATGTTGGTGGGAATGTGGGTGATTCTCACCGCCGAATCCGTGGTGTTCACGTGTTGCCCGCCCTTGCCGCCGGAACGATAGGTATCAATCCGCAAGTCTTCAGGCTTGATGTCCACCTGGATCGACTCGTCGATTTCAGGAGATACGAACACGCTGGCAAACGAGGTATGACGCCGCTTGGCCTGGTCGAACGGCGAGATGCGCACCAGCCGGTGCACGCCGATCTCGCTCAGCATCAGCCCATAGGCGTAGTCGCCGGTCACGGTGAAGGTCGCGGACTTAATGCCAGCCTCCTCCGCCGGCTGATATTCGTTCAACTCGGTTGAGAATCCCTGCCGCTCCGCCCAGCGCAGGTAGAGCCGCAACAGCATCTCCGCCCAGTCCTGAGACTCGGTCCCTCCCGCCCCCGGATGGATGGTGACAATGGCGTTCCGCATGTCATGCTCGCCGGATAACAGGGTCCTGGTTTCCAGCTTGTCCGCGACCTCGCGCAGCTGGTCAATCTCCTTGCGGAGGTCCTCGACCACGGCTTCGCCTTCGCGGGCCAGGTCAAAATAGGCCTGGATATCGTCAACGCGGCGGGCCAGGTCGCTGTCCATCGCCAGGGATTCTTCCAGACGCCGGCGTTGCCGCATGAGATTCTGCGACTTCTCCTGGTCCGACCAGATGTTGGGATCGCCTACCTGTTTTTCGATTTCAGCAAGTTGCTGGCGCAGGGTGGGAGCGTCAAAGATAGCTCCGCAGATCGCGAACCTTGTCGCGGACAGCCGAGTATTCGCGTTCTAATTCTTCAACCATAAGTCACGCCGGGCGGGCTTCAATCATGGTGCCGGCACGGATGCGCCAGCGAAAAAACACCGCCAAACATGAGATTACCACACATATCCAGGCAAACAGGTCGCCGTTGCGGCTGTAAAACGTGCTTTCGTTCTGCGGGGAATAGGGCGCCAGCAGCGCGGTCCGCACATTGCGCGACGCCTGCTTCACCACCCGGCCAAACGGATCAATGGATGCCGTGGTGCCGTTATTGGTGGCCAACAGCACCCAGCGGTGGTTTTCCATGGCGCGCATGCGCGACATTTGCAGATGCTGGCTGGGCGCGCTGGTTTCGCCATACCACAGATCATCCGATATATTGATCAGCACCTGAGCGCCGTTGTTGGCGAATTCCCTCACCTCGTTGGGAAAGACCGACTCATAGCAGATGAACACGCTGGCGTGCGTGCCGTTCAGGTTAAATACCTTGCGCTCAGTGCCCCGGGCAAAATCTCCGACCTCCCGTGTGAGTTTGTTGGCGAAAAACAACAGGTTCTGGAACGGCACATACTCGCCAAAAGGCACCAGATGAATCTTGTCATAGCGGCCAATCATGGTGCCGTGCGGATCCACAATGAGCGCGGAATTCAGCAGCTGCTGGCGATCGCCGGAGGGCGGAGCTTCTCCCAGGCTGCCTATCACTAGATAGGAATTCGTGTCCTGGGCTAGCGCAACCAGCCACTGCTGCAACCGTGGATCAGAGATAAAGAACGGCGCCGGAGATTCGGGCCATATGATTAAACCAGGACTGTTCGGCGGATGCTTGGCTTCCGCTTTGACGCTGACCTGCACCAGAGCGCCGATGGTTTGATCAAAGTAGGCCGGCGTCCATTCCGGCTGGTCAAGAAGAGGAACGTTTTCCTGCACCAGCACGGCTTGTTGTGTGGGCACAAAAGGGTCAGGCCGGGCAAAAATTCCGATCTGCAGCGCGATGGCCGCGGCTGTGGCGGAAATCAGCAGATTTTTACGCCGCTGGCCTACGAGCAACAGGGCCGCAACGAAGGCGCAGTTGACCATCATGACGGCAAAAGAAAGGCCATAGACGCCAGTGGTCTGGGCAATGCGCGCAAAAGGAATGTTATCGATTTGCGAGTTGCCCAGAGGGTTCCAGGGCACGCCGGTAACGCGATCGCGAAAAAATTCAATGGCCGTCCAGAAGACCGGCGCCAACAGCAGCGGCCTCCGGTTTCCCAGGGCCGATCTGCGCGCCATCAGCACCACCAGCAGCCCAAATGCGCCGTGGTGCATGCCCATGATGATGCAGTATCCGCCGGTAATCAGTGCGGCCAAAGGCGCAGCCAGCTTGCCATAGCCGTTCATCACCGGATAGATCCAGTAGCAGGTGCCGAAATACCAGAGGATCCCGCACGACCACGCGATCAAAAATCCCTGCCACAACGTAAACGGGCGCAGGGACCGGCCTTCGGAATCGAACATCTCGCCTTCTCCGCCGCGTCCGCGCAGCAACGCATAAAGCAGCGGAACCATGGCGATCCAGGCCAGAAAAAACAGGTTGGCCTTGGGAAAGACGAGCACCTGCAGCACGCTGGAAACCAGCGCGAGAACCCAGGCTCTGGCGGGAATGTTGCGCATTGAGCACAGATTTTAGCAAACCATGCTTTTCTTTGATTCCGCGCGAACACAGGACTACAATGATGGCATCGTGAGCTTTCTGGTCCACCACCTGTTGCCGCTTTTGGAATACCTGTTCTTTGCCGGCCTCATCGGAGCGGTACCGGTCATTGTGATTACGGCTATCAAGACGGCGCAGAGCATGTTGGAAGAGGATTAAAGAGCACGGGGGCATTGCGGTCAGAGGGTCATGAGCCATTCCATGAGGCGTAGATAACGCCGAGGGAATGGTCATTTTAACTAATTAAAAATGTCAGCAGGCTCAGGAGCTGTCCCACCACTTTCGAACCGGGTCCGGATCGTCGTCGCGACCTCGGTCATGCTCACATTCATCTCGTACTGGCGGGCAGCCGCCATTGTGTTGAATGATCTGGGCTCGTCCGCTTTTTATGCGGGCGGCATCGCCGAACAGGCTGTCGGCAAGTCGGCGCCGTGGTTCATTCTCGGCGTCATGCTTTTCGCTTTTGCCGTGCGCTCGGTCTACGTGGAAAGCTGCTCCATGTTCACCCGTGGCGGCGTGTACCGCGTAGTGAAAGAAGCGCTGGGCGGAACATTCGCCAAGCTGAGTGTCTCCGCGCTGATGTTTGACTACATCCTTACCGGCCCGATTTCGGGCGTGTCTGCGGGACAATACATCGCGGGCCTGATCAATGAACTATTTGCCGCCGCCGACGCCCAGGGTTGGATCCCGCGCGCGATGCACACCATGTTTCATGGCACGCCGCAACTGGACGTCAACCACTCCGCCGCAGCTTTTGCCGTGCTAGTCACCGTCTATTACTGGTGGGAGAACATCAAGGGCATTGAAGAATCCAGTGACAAGGCGCTGCGCGTGATGCAGATCACCACCGTCATGGTGGTGGTATTGATGGTCTGGGCAATCTATACCGTGGTCCACAACGGTTCACCGCTGCCGCCGCTTCCCATTCCCCAGAACATGCATTTCAGCTCGGAAGCGCTGGGCTTCCTGAAAAATACAGACTTAGCCAAATCATTCGGGCTATTCGGCATCCTCATCGCGTTCGGCCACTCCGTGCTGGCCATGAGCGGCGAGGAATCCCTGGCACAGGTCAACCGTGAAATCGCCAGTCCCAAGCTGCGTAATCTGAAACGCGCCGCACTGATTATTGCAATCTTCAGCTTCGTCTTCACCGGCGTGGGCTCCATGCTGGCCGTGATGATCATTCCCGACAGCGTGCGCGTCCCGCTCTACAAAGACAATCTCATCAGCGGCATGGCCATGTACATGATTGGCCCGCATGTGCTGAAGCTGATTTTCCGCGTGTTTGTGGTGGTGGTTGGATTCTTGATCCTCTCCGGCGCGATCAACACCTCTATCATCGGTTCCAACGGCGTTCTCAACCGTGTTTCCGAAGATGGCGTGCTCACAGACTGGTTCCGCCGTCCGCACAAGAGATTTGGCACCAGCTACCGCATTATTAACCTGATTGTCGGGATGCAGTTGCTGACGGTGATCGCCAGCCGCGGCAACGTCTACGTCCTGGGTGAAGCGTACGCCTTCGGCGTCATCTGGAGTTTCACCTTCAATAGCCTGGCGATGTTAGTGCTTCGCTTCAAGTACAAAGGTGAACGCGGATGGCGCGTGCCACCCAATATCAAGATCGGCGGCATTGAACTGCCAATCGGCCTCGCTGCGGTCCACCTGGTATTGCTTTCCACCGCCATCGTCAATCTGTTTACCAAGGAAGTGGCTACGGTCGCGGGACTGGCATTTTCAGTGGCATTCTTTTTCATCTTCACGGTCTCCGAGCGGGTGAACAAACGCAAGTTCGCCCATGTGGAGCAGCAGATGAAAGAGCATTTCCAGTTGCTGCATCAGGACACCATTGGCCGGGAAGAAGTTCAGGTTCGCGCCGGCAGCGTTCTGGTGACCGTGCGTGATTACAACACGCTCAACCACCTTCGCTGGACGCTGGAAAAAACCAACACACACGATACTGACATCGTGGTGATGGAAGCCCGCCTTACCGGCTATGGCAGCGCAGACCGCGACCTGGCCATGGAACAGATCTTCAGCGATTATGAGCAAACCTTGTTCACCAAGGCGGTCTCTATCGCGGAGAGCTATGGCAAGACGATTTCCCTGCTGGTGGTCCCCGCACGCGATGTCTGGTCGGCCATCGTTCAGACGGCTAATTCCATGGAATCTTCAGCCGTGGTTTCCGGGCTCTCCAGCAAGATGACGGGCGAAGAACAGGCTTTCAAACTCGGCCAGGCCTGGGAGGCCATGCCCGAGCCTAAGCGCCAATTCGTGTTTCAGGTCGTGCGGCCCGATTCCACGGTGGAAACCTACCGTATCGGCCCGCATACCCCGACCATGAAAACAGAAGATGTCCACCTGGTCCATAAGATCTGGCTCGACATCAAGAAAATTCAGGGCACTGAAGACATTCACCACTCTGACATTGTTACTCTGGCGCTGACTCGCCTGTCGCGCGATTACAACCTGGATAAAGACGACGTGCTCAAGAACCTCAAGAAAGGTGTTCGCGGCCAGTCGCCCAAGTCTTCTTCTTTTGTGCGCGAACCCGATACCGAGGGTACGCAAAAACGCACAGACGGCCCACGCCGTGAACAACCCATGCCTCCTGTTACCGGCCCCAGATAAGATTCAGCGAATGGCGGTGGTTTGGATGCCGGGCTTCCTCCGGGGGGACGAAATGCCTCGGGCCTGGAGCAGTCCTGGCCGGTCGAACGGACTTCTTTGTCCGGCTTCATCCGAAAACTCACATTCCGGGTTATCCTGTAACCGCTCTCAGTCATCCTATGGAGATGTATGGCCTGGAACAAGCAGAAGATGAGGCTGATTCCCGAAGCGGAAGCGTCACCCGAAATCCTTGAAATCTACTATGAGATCAAGCAGGCCCTGGGAATTCCCTATATCAATCCTATGTTCCAGGCGCTGGCGGCTTTTCCCGAATACTTCAAGCGCTTCTGGAAATCACTACGCCCGGCGCTCGACACCAAAGAATTCTTCTCCGCTGCGCAGCGCATCTCCGCTGAATCCTACACTCGCGTGCACAACTATCTGAATGTGCCCGACCTCATTCACAAGATGGAAGAGATGGATTTCAGCCCGGGAGCTCAGGGGGAACTTAGGGACGTAACCGATCTTTATCTCTATAACAACTCGGTGCTGCTATTGATTCTCGCCGCGCAGATGCAGGCTTTTGAGAACCCAAGCGCCAGTGTGCGGCCGGCCACCGGTCCCGCGGAGCATCCTTCGCACCCGGAATTGCCCATCCTGGTAAAGGAGCAAAACGCTCCGCCGGAGACCCGCAAGATTTATGACGACATAAAGAAGACCCTGGGGATTCCCTTCCTGAATACCAGCTATATCAATTTTGGCCGCTGGCCGGATTTTCTTCGCGAATACTGGGACGCTCTCAAACCGGTGGTTCTCAGCCCGCAATACGAGCAAAACCGCGCTGCCATTCACGAGTCCGCTCTGGCGCTGGCCGCGGAACTGCCTCAACCTCTCCAGCTTTCACCCACACAACTCGAAGAGGCCGGGGTTTCCCAGGCCGATCTCAGTGCCGTCACCCAGGTCACTGAATTTTTCCTGCAGATTTTGAGCAAACAGTTGTTGAATATCGCTTTTGCCAAGATCGGCCTTGAAGGCGGCGCACACTCCACCGCGGCTGCCTAAATTACAAGATAAATATTTCGCACGGTGTGGGTTAACGGACCGGAAGGGCCTTGGCGGCCAGCCGTTCGCGCACAAATTCCACGATCGCGTCGGTCACATAAGGCGGCGGCTCAATCTTGAAAATCGGCCTGCCGCCGAGCGCATCCATTGATACAGTGGCCCATTTGGCGCGGCCGTTGGACTGATGGAGAATGATGCCATCCGCGCGATCCAGAAATTCGCGGGCCGAATCCTTGAAATCTTCCGTATCGGCGTCGAGCACGCTCAGATATAGATCGGGCTGCAGGAAGCGGATGACGCTGTTGGATTCCATGATCACGTTTTCCGCCCCGGCGATCTTGCGTTCGATGTCCGGCATGGCCTCGCCCAACCTGCCTTGGCGTGTTCGTACCCACAAGGAGCGTCTGGCCCCGGCAACCAGAAAACGTGAGGTATCGCTCTCGCCGCTAAGGTCTTTTTCCTCGCTGACGGCGCGAAAGTGATCGTCGCCGGTGTCGCAATCACAAGGCTTGCCGTCGGCAGAGCATATCCCATGGCCAAATTGAGTGATCTTCAGCGCGGTCCAGTTAAACTCCGGCAAGGCCGCAATCAAGCCCGCGACCACGCTGGTTTTCCCTACGCTGCGGGAATGTCCGCCAATCACAACTATAGCCATGGTTCTATTTTCTCAGGTTTTGTCGCGTTAAAGAACGGCTATCTTTGGCGCAACCCGCGGCCGGATATCCTACAATTGCACAGGTGAACTCTTGGAGAGGCCGCTGGCCCATCCGCTACCTGATTGCAACCATTGCTGTTGCCGTGACCATTGCGGTGCTGGAAGCGCTGCGGCCTGGCCTCAGCCAGACCGCCATCGCCCTGGTTCTGGTCTTGCCGGTGGTCCTGGTGGCCCTAACTGAAGGTCGCGGACCGGCACTTTACGTCTCCATTCTTGCCGGATTGGCCTTCAACTTCTTCTTTATCGGCCCCTTTTATTCCTTCCGCATCAATCGCACCGAAGACGCAGTCGCCGTCATTGTCTTCATTACAACTGCGGTCCTGGTGGGGCAGCTCTCATCAAGGCTGGAAAAACGCGTATTACTCACGGAAGAGCAAGAGAAGGAATTGGTCCATGTCCGCGGTGAGTTCGAGCGCGCCGCGGCCGAAGCCGCCCAGGCCGACGCACTGCGCAAGAGCGAACAGCTCAAGACGGCCCTGCTGGACGCCGTTACCCACGATCTTCGCACGCCCCTCACCGCCATCAAGGCCGCGATTACCACGATCCGCGGCGAGGCCGTAACGCAGGATGTGCAGCGGGAGCTATTTGAGGTGATTGAAGAGGAATCGGACCGCCTGAATCATTTCATCCAGGGCATGGTGGACCTGGCCCGTCTGGAAGCGGGTGAAATCACCCTGGCCAGCAAGAATGTATCTGCCGACGAGATAGTTGAAGACGCCCTGCTCCGTGCGGAGTCCGTCCTTGCGGGACATTCTGTTGACGTCGCGATTGCGCCTAGCCTGCCCACCTTGCGGGTTGATCCTCGCCTGATCTCGCAGGTAATCTTCAGTCTGGTGGAGAACGCGGCCAAATATTCCGGGCCCGGCTCACGGATCAGTGTTGCCGTGGGCCAGACCGATGGAAATATTCGCTTTGCCATCAATGATGAAGGGCCGGGCATCAGTCCGGAATTGCGTACCCAGGTCTTCCAGAAATTTTTCCGCTCCGGCGCGCAACCGGGCATGGGTATGGGCCTGGCCATCGCCCGCGGGATCGTGCAGGCGCATCGCGGCTCCATATGGATCGAGCCAGGCCCAGGTGGGAAGGGAGCAGGAGTGCAATTCCAGCTCCCGTTGAATAGACAAACATGACTGAAGATCCGCGCAAGATTCTGGTCGTCGACGACGAAGCGCAAATCACGCGCGTCCTGCGGCGAGGCCTCGAGTCCGCCGGTTATCAGGTACGCGTCGCCAACGACGGTCGTGAGGGCCTGGAAAGCTTTCGCGCA
>DASTPO010000272.1:0-5808 GCA_035762225.1 Candidatus Angelobacter sp. | reverse complement strand
AAAACAGAGGCTGAAAAACTTTCTTCTTGTGCGCGTCAGGGATTCCTGGCCCATTATCCAGAAAAACAATACGCACCCCGCGCACCTTGCTGCCGTTCACCTGGCATGAAGCACGGGTGCGGATGGTCAATCTGCCTGTATGCTTGGGCGTGCATTCCAGCGCGTTGAGAATGATATTGGCAAAAACCTGGCGCACCGCTCCTGGATCGGCCTTGATGCTCTCGCAGAAATCGAAGCGCCGTTCAATCGTCACGCCTTTGTAGGCGATCTTTCCGGCGTAGTTGCCCAGCACGTCTTCCAGCACCTCAGTCACCTGCACCGGGACGCGGTTTTCTTCGCGCACCAGCGCCATGGTTTCGCGGGAAACATCAAATGCACGGGAGAGTTCACGATGCGCCACGGCAATCCACTCTCGCGCTTTCGGGCTCATGTCTTTTTCGGTCTCCAGCAGGAAGAGCGCATTGGCGATGCCTTGCAGGGCGTTCTTGATCTCATGAACTATTCCTGCGGATGCGAGGCCGACCTGGGCCAGCGCGTGAATGTCCTGGCTCTTGAGCTTCGGGTTTTCTGGCTGCGGCTGCATGACTGCTCCCACGCGCGGATAAACAACATCGATAAGGCGAAAAATGAGCTGCAATAGCTATTGAAAGAAAAGAACGGATATCTCGATACTTAGGCAATGAGATGGCTGGGTCGTGGAGCGAGTTGTTTAACTTGCGTCGATTTGCGCCAGCAGCTCCGGCCTGCTCAGCCCGGCAACTCTGCTACCCTTGCGTCTTGCATTTTCGGTTCATGACATCGGTTTTATCTACCGCACAGCTAATGCCAGGTACTCTGCAAGCACGTTATGCAGCAGCACGCTTTCGGCCATTCTCCGCGGAGCGCCTTCGCAGTCTTTTGGTAGTCGACAATGGGAAGATTTGCGTCTCAAGCAAGCGCAGAAAATTGCTGCGTAGCTTGCTGGATCGGACAGGCAGCATACTGCTTTGTTTGTTCCGAAGGAAGAGGGGCCGAGCGAAGGGTAGAGCATGACGAAAAAATCCGCCGCGACCAGGTTTGAAATTGCCACCGCGGCGCAAGTTTCATTTAATATTCATCCGTGGCCATACGTGAAATCCATGTGACGGGATACCGCTCGGTCCGCAATTTGCGGCTGCATCTCAGCCAGATCAACGTGCTCACCGGCGCCAACGCAACCGGCAAGACCAACCTTTATAATTCGGTCTTCCTTCTCGCCAAAGCTGCGGCCGGCGGCTTTGCCCAGGTGATTGCTGAAGAGGGCGGCATGCCTTCGGTGCTCTGGGCCGGCTCGCGGAAGAGCAGAACGCTCGGCTCCATACGTATGGAGCAGGCCCGCATGACCCTTGGCATCAAGACTGACACTTTTTCTTACGAGCTGATTTGCGGCCTGCCCAAGACCGGCGGTCCCGTGGAAAAATCCGCATTCTCGCTGGATCCTGAAGTCAAGGAAGAACGCGTGTGGATGGACGCCCCGCACGGCCTCAAGGTCACATTCTTTGAGCGCTCTCCCAAGGGCGCGTGGATCCTTGATAACGATGAGCGCCTGGCCGATTATTCCGGTGAACTTTTGCCAACCGAATCCGTGCTCTCGCAGTTGCGCGAGCCCCATCTGTATCCCGAACTCTCAGCGCTGCGCACCGAAATGAGCCGCTGGCGCTTCTATCATCATTTCCGCACCGATGCTGAATCGCCGCTGCGCCATCCCCAGGTCGGAGTCCGCACACCGGTTCTCGCCCATGACGGCCGCGATCTCGCCGCGGCGCTCCAGACCATCAACGAAGTGGGGCAGTCGCAGGACCTGCATGAGGCTGTCCGCCGGGCTTTTCCGGGCGCTTCGCTGGAAATTGAGCATGACGAAGATAATGGCATGTTCGCCGTGCTGCTGCGTATGCCGGGACTGAGGCGTCCGCTTCGCGCGCGAGAGCTCTCTGACGGCACGCTTCGCTACCTTTGCCTCCTTGCGGCGCTGCTGAGCCCGCATCCGCCTTCTTTGCTAGCGCTCAATGAGCCGGAAACCAGCCTTCATCCCGACCTGCTGGAACCGCTGGCGCAACAACTTGTCAACGCGGCAAAGTATTCCCAGCTCTGGGTGGTTACACATTCGCAAAAGCTGGCTGAGCTGGTGGAGAAGCATTCCGGTGAAGCACCCATCAATCTGGAGTTGGTAGGGGGCGAAACGCGGGTCAAGGGCCAACGGATGATCGATGAAAGCGAAGAAGAAGCTGGGTAGCGGTGCGGCCCGAGGCACAAGGTCATTTGCATTTTATTGATGAGGTATCTGTTTTAGTTGCGCAAACATCGATACTTCAAGTATTACTTTAAGTGTTTCAGCATCTCCTTGAACGCCGGTGTTCCAGACTTGCCGAGCAACTCATAAATCATCATTTCGGTAGAGGAGATCACGGCGCCCGCAGCCTGCATCCGGTTCAGGCCCAGCTTCCAATTGAGCTCCGTGCGGGAGCTCGCCGCATCAGCCGCTATGTGAACGTTCAAGCCCTGGCTCAGGGCGCCCAGAGCTGTCTGCATTACACAGATGTGGGTTTCCATACCGCACAAGAGCAGGGTATTGCGGCTGGCCAGCCCGGCTACGGTTGAACAATATTCACCGTTGCCGAAGCAGCCAAACTCCAGCTTGTCGACTGCCTTTGCCTCGGGCAAAAGCGCACTGATTTCCTCAATGGTCTGTCCCAGACCCTTCGCATATTGCGTGCTCACGATTACAGGCAGGCTCAGGATTTTGGCCAGCCGCACGAGCAGTTGAGAGTTCCGTACCAGCCGTTCTTTCTCAAAGATCGGCGGCAGGAGCTTCTCCTGGATGTCAATCACGGCCAGAGCGCAGTCTTCCGCCCGCAGCGGCCGGCGTGCTGCTTCAGAGTAGGCAACTGTATCTATGGGTGTTGTGACCATGGAAAAATTGTACCTCCAGCCTCCTCAGGCTCGAAAATTCAAACCGCTCTTCAGACATGTTCGTCGTGTGCGGGCACAGCTGGTGCATGCCGCGTCTGGCTTTGCTGCCAGGCCGTGGTCTGCCAATTGTCCTTGCTGACGCCGCCTTTGATCCAGGGCGGCAATTCCAGCCGAAGGTAGCCTGCCAACGATAGCGCGTAAGGCTCATAAAGCTCGCGCAGCCGGTTCAATTCCGCTATTGACGCCTCATTATCAGCCAGAACAAAGCCCGATTCCGCAATGGCTGCACGCAGCTGTTTCAGCACTTCCGGAGGCATGCGGTTGTTGGAGCCGTCTTTGTCCGGCGGCGCGCTAAACACCTGGCTCAGGTCCACCAGCGCGTGCCGCGCGATCGCAAATGTCATTCGCGCCTGATACTGGCACATACCTTCCAGACCCACCATGGCGAGGGCACAGATGTCCAGGATCGCCGTCAAGGAAGCGATCCATGACTGGTTATCATGCTGCGAGCGGAAGTAGGCCAGTGCCGGGTATGAGAGGTGGCTCTCCATCAGATCAGCCGACCACAGTTCCCAGTCCTCCAGTAATTCAGTCAGCGCTTCCAGGCCGTGGACCCCGCTCTGCCTGCGTAACAACTCGACCGCCGTGGGCGGCGAGCCGGCGCGGGCGTCCAGCAGGGAAATTGTGACCTCGCGCCGCGAAAACGCCTGATACAGGACGGGCAGGTAGCCGATCACCAGCGCCAGAAAGCCAAATCCGATGCCTGCTTCCAGCACGGTAACAAACCGCCCTGTAGCCGATGCCGGCTGGATATCTCCCAGGCCCAGCGTGAATAACGTTGTTCCGCTCATGTAGAGTGCGTTGCCAAAATCGCTGGGAAAGAGTGTTCCCGCCAGCTTGTCATGTAGGCCATAGTGCAGAAGGCCAAAACCCACCACCAGCGTGACCGCCCAGAAAGCCAGCAGAAGCAGCAAAGATAGCGGCCCATAGTAACCAAGTAACGCGTCGCGCTTCTTCTTGGTGTGGCGCATGGCGGCAATCGTGACCCAGGGCCGCCACGTGCTCCGATAGAACAGACGCGTCAGCCGGAACTGGCGTGTAACCCGGCGGGGCAGAACAATGGTCTCAAACGCCTCCCACAGCACCAGCAGGATGAGCAGGATACCCACGATTACCGCAAATATTTTCAGCACCAGAATCTCCGCAGCCTTTACATTATCTAACAAGCGGGGAGAACTGAGGCTATTCTTCCCAAAGAGCGTTAAGGACCCCTCACGTGAAATCGATACTGCATCTCTTGCTGAGCCACCCGTACATGGTGCTGTTGACGGCCGGTTTGCTGGAGCGCATTGGCGCTCCGTTATTGTTCTCGCCGGTGCTGGTGGCAGCCGGATCGCTGGCTGCGGGCGGGCAGCTGCGTTTCGACGTCGCACTGTGGATCGCGCTCATCACCTGCGTGATCGGTGATGCCCTTTGGTATGAGCTGGGCCGTAAAAAGGGTAATTCCGTTTTGGCTACCCTTTGCCGCATTTCCTTCGAACCCGACAGCTGCGTCCGACGCTCCAAAGTCTTTTTTGAGAAAGGCGCCAACCGCACCTTGCTGTTTTCCAAGTGGCTGCCAGGTGTTTCCCACGTTGTCCCGGCAGTGGCGGGCCTTTCCGGGATCGAGCGCCAGCACTTTTTCATCATGAACGTCGCCGGCTCGGCTTTGTGGATCGCAGTCCTCATGTTGACCGGCTACCTTCCGGTTGAGAGGATCCATGTGGCATCGGCGGTAGCACCGGTTATTTTTGAAGCGAGCCTTGCGGTATTGGCAGGAAATGTGGGCATCAAGTATCTGCAGCGGCGGCGCTTCCTGAACGATCTGTACAAATCGCGGATCACGCCGGAAGACGTGATGCAGATGATCGATTCCGGCACCCCCATGGTGATCCTCGATCTGCGCCACCCACTCGATTCGGTAAACGATCCCCGGACCTTGCCCGGCGCCATCCGGGTCCTGCCCGAGGAAGTTACCAGCCGTGCCGATACGCTCCACAAAGACGAGGACATCATTCTTTACTGCACTTGACCCAACGAAGCGACCAGTGCCCGGGTGGCACAAAAACTGCAAAAACTGGGAATCAAGCGTGTGCGTCCATTGCAGGGTGGCTTTCAAGGTTGGAAGGACTTGAATTATCCCCTCGCCGCGCCTACTGAAGTTGCCTGGGTGACTGCCCGGCAGCACGGTTGATGCCTACTTCGATTCCAAACCGCTAAGCAGAGGACTGACTTTTACATCACGCGCGGCCTGTTCTACGCTTTCGCGCCTGCCCAGATCACGCCAGTACGCACCGTCCGCGAGATATCCGGTGATCCGATAGCCATTTTCACTCAGTCCAGCCAACCGCAGATATGTCTCGACGATGGAGAAGACGCCGTCCTCAGCGATGAGTTCCAGCAGCCGCGGGGAGATTACGTGAATTCCAGAGAAGGCCAGGGCCTGCAAGTCCGGTTTCGGCCGGACCAGTTCAGTGCGGTCTTCACGCACAAAACGCCGCCCACAAAGCTGCATCTGCTGATCAAATAGAAGATAGCGGGAACTATCGCGCTTCTGGACGGCCAGTGTAGCCAGAGAATTGCTCCTGCCGTGCTCTTCAACCATTGCTTTAAGGTCGATATTGCTCAGGACGTCGACGTTGTGCAGAATGAAAGGAGCTGCCGCTCCTCCTTCGCGAAAAAACCAGGCTGCTTTCTTCAATCCTCCACCGGTATCCAGCAGTACATCTTCCTGGGAAACCTCAATGCGCAGGCCAAAATTGTTGTTAGCTTTGAGGTACTCAGTGACCTGTCCGGCGAAGTGGTGGGTATTGACAATGATTTCTGTTACGCCGACTTGCC
>DASTPO010000271.1:0-2188 GCA_035762225.1 Candidatus Angelobacter sp. | reverse complement strand
GATATTACGTCATAGACGGCGGCGACAATGTGCTCGATGCTATCGACGTCGCCTGGTTTCACAGAAGCTGCCGTTGCGGGCGCGGCCTGCGGAGAAGGCTGCGCGTTTTGAGCTGAGGCGCAGACGCATATAGCGAGCCACAGCGCCGCAGCCATGGTGATGGTAAGCGATGTTTTCATGCCGTGTACTTTACCTTTCCCGGGGAGAAAGGTAAACCACGCTACTTCCACGCGATTAAAGCTCCCAGATGCCTTCGCTCATCGGGGCGTCCTCATTCGGATGCTGCCGCTTCCACCATTGCAGGTAATGCAGATTGCAACAGAAAGCCAGAGGCGCCCCCTCCAGGGCCGCAATCGAGATTCCGTCAACCACGGTGGCTGCGCATTCGACACATCCACCGGATGAAATTGATTCCGGCTCAACCGCTCCATGCCAGGGAATCCGGTGGTAACCGCCCTCGTAAACCCCGGAAGCATAGATTGGACCGATAGGAGAGCGGGTTCGCGAATGCCAATTCTGGCAGTACGTCCAATGCTCGAAGAGAACGGGCAGCCCGCGAATCTCGCAGTACGGCAAATCGGACTCAATGGGCGCGGGATTTCTCCATATGCCTCGATTGCGGCGATTGAATCCGCAAGTGCTGCAATTATCCGGGCCGCCGTTTGGCATGGATGCTCCTGGGCTGAGGTAAAGAAAGGCAGAGTAACAGAAAGTCGTTGCCCCGTGAAAGGGTTGGATTTAACCTGCTGCTGAGGAGAGCCAGCATTGCTATTTCCTGGCGAAACCGTTCGTCTGTTGCGCGAAGTCCCGGAGCATTCGCTGCCGCAGTACTCTGAGGGCAGGGTTGCCGCCGTGCGGCGCGATCCGGAAGGCCCGGTCAGCGCTGTCGAAATTGAGTTTTATCTCGATTCTCGCGTAGTTAAGGCAGAACTTCCGCTGGACTCGGTCGAGATGGTGATCTCCAATTCCGGCCTGGATCACACCGCTGTGATGTGGGCGGTGCAGGAGCCGCCTGAAAAGGTGGTTGAATGTGCGATGCACTCGATGCTCAACCACGGCTTCCTGATGCGCGATGGCCTGAATGTCGCCCGCCTGTATTATGACCGTGAAGAGCGCTGGTGGAAGTGGGGAGACAAGCACGTGGACCCCACCGGCGCCTACGTTGTGACATCAGCTCCCGCATGGGATGGCTGCGTGGTCGCTTTCTCTGGTCCGCAGCGCTATCACCTGGAATTTCGTCTGCAAGGCCGCGGAGAACTCACGGTTTTGCTGCATGAAAACGATGCAGCCTTTAGGGAGCAGTCGCGCACAACTGGACCGGCCATGTCGCTGACCCGTGTGCTTATGAATCTCTGGGCAGAAATTGGAGCGCGCTACTGTGCATTTCCCGTCGCCACGCCGTGGTTGTGGGATGAGGACTGGCAGTCGCTGCTGCGGCCACCGCTGTATCCCGATCTCTTTTTGATTCCGCGAGCGGAATTGCCGAAGAGTGGCGCGGAAAACTACCGTTTGGTTCAGCTGGCACAGGACCGCGCCATGCTCACCGTTTTGCCGGTGAAATCAGCTCCTCACGAGGTTGGCTTTGAACGCAGCGATCGCGACTTGAATCTGGATAGCCTCCGCCGGTGCAAAGCGCTAGGGGAGAAGTATTATGACCAGATGTACGAGACTCGCCTGGGAGCCACCGGCCTGTACAGTGACGCGAAAGACGCATTCTACGATGCGATTGCAGCAGCCAAAAAGCTCGGCCTAACAGAAGAGGTTGAGCAACTCTCGGCCAGGCTGGACCACATAAAAGCTGTGTTTCGAAGCCAGTTTTCCTGATTTGGCCGTTTATCGATGCGGGAGAAACGCTGCCGTGATCAGTATGCTGAACACGGAGCTCTGCAGCAATTCGCTGAAGCCGAGAACATAAAGCTTGAGGGGACGAATGGGACGAACCATCCAGAAAAATACGCGGATGGTTGCGGGCAGAAACGCGACGCCGAGAAGCGCTGGAACGGCGCCGGCGACGCACAAGGTCAAGGCAGCCGCCTGAAGGGCCACATGAAACAAAGCGATTTTCCAACCAGCCTCAGCTTTGGCCCGTGTTGAAGCCACGCGCGCCGTATGCAGCCGCAGTTGCACATACTCGATCTGGCCGATGGCGAAGAGCCAGTTTAGCAGCCATAAGAGCAACGCCGTCCGC
>DASTPO010000270.1:0-5857 GCA_035762225.1 Candidatus Angelobacter sp. | reverse complement strand
GGGTAGGTCTTCCGCGAGCACAAAGCGTTGTTCCACCAGCTTCTTAGCTGCTTGCTCAAACTTGTTCATGTAGTCCTCGCGGGAAGAGTAGCGCTCCGCAATGGAAGGCCTCGGGTCGCCCGACCGCTTCCTTTCCTCAGCCGTCTTGGCCAGCGGAATCCACGAACCCAGAAAGCTCACACGCTGCTCCGGCGCGCCGATGCTCGGATCACGCAGGTTCCATCCGGTGTAGGTCGCCAGCGGTACTTGCAGCTCCGGCAACCGGACACCACCCAGATCGTTGCCATCACTGTCCGACTGCGGCACCAGCACCGTAAATGCCGTGCCGACCTGTGGCGGCTCGATGTTGATCCAACTCATTTCCGGCTGGCGCTGAGCGTCGCTCTTGCTCGGCGGCCGCCCAAAAACTTCCAGCGCGAAATCGAGGTGATAGGCCAGGCTGACTTCATGCGGCGTGTTGACGCCGGGGATCCTGGGGAACTGCCATCCCGCCAGCGGCACCAGCGTCTTGTCCGCGATCTTCGGATACGTGCTCGGCGGCGGCTCTTTTCCTTCTTTCACCCACTGATCCATGTCAGTGATCAGAGCGCGCCAGTACCACTGAATCTGGTTAGGGTTGCCCGGCTGCTGGCCCGTGTAATCAGGATTTCCCGGCGTGCTCTTCTGCGGCGGAAAAGCGACAGTAAAGTGCTGCAGGCCGGCGAGAAAATAAATTCGCACGTTCGCACCCGGGCTCACATCCTGCTTTCCGTCGGCGGAGGTATGGATCAGCGAGGCGGACCGTCCCCAATATTCGTACGATGTGTTGGTGAAGAAGATCCTTGGTGAGGTTTTCGATTTTGTTACCGCATCCAGCAGGCCCGCGGTCTGGCCGGTCGCGGGATCATTTTCCGGCGTGTCGGTGAAAGGGAACAGGTCAGTAGGGAAGAAGATGCTGGACATCGGCTGGGAGTCGCGCGACGCCTGGGCAAAACGATGGTTGAAGCTGCCGCGCCCCGCGCCCGCCACGTGCGCGATCACGCCGTCCATTACCTGGCGGCCTTTTTCGTCGGCGTTGAAATCCTGGTAAAGAAAGTGCCGCAGAAACCGCCCGCTCTGGGAAATGCCCACGGCATAAGCCCACTTCACCGGCGCTGCGGCCTGCTGATCATATTTCAGGTAGGAAAGAAAATCCCTCACCGCCGCCAGCCCCACGCCAACCACCCACGGATTCTTCGTGGTATAGACCAGTTCGTAGATCTTGCCCGCGGCAAAGCCGGTGTTGAGATGAACGTAATGCGGGTCCGGCGTTAGCTTGCCGTCAACCATGTGGGCAAAACTCCATTCCGTGCGCGGGATCGTCGTGCGTTGTCCCGCGGGCGTGTCGCGGACGGTGAGAACATGGCGCGGGCTCGCGGGATCGTCCACCGGATAGCTGTTGCCGCCATCCGCTCCCAGCAGGATGTGTCCCAGCGGCATGTCATCGCGTTTTTGCGACGGGGTGAAATCCGTGCGCACCAGGCCGTGAATTTCCTTTCCTCCGGGATCATGCGCTACCGGCGCAGTAAGACGCAGGCGCTCGCCCTCGGGAGAGAGATCAGCCTCCCATCCCACCCAGGCCACCGTATATCCCTGACGCATGAGAAAGCCGTCACCTAATTCGTTGCTCCTGTTCCCGCCGTTGGCAAGGGCGACAATGCCGCGGCCGCCACGATTGGAAACTTCAAACAGCACCGCCTGGTTGCCCTTGGCCATGTCCCGGGGTTTCAGGAGATAGAGATCCGCGGAAAATTCAACCTCGCCGCTGGCGTTGCGCGGCGCCTTATCCAGGTCGACAATTTGCTGGTTGTGCAGGTTCGCGGGATCAACGGCGAAGAAGACGCGGCCGATAATTTTTTCATAGGCGCCCGCCGGCCCGAACGCCTTTCCGTCATTGACGTCAGTGCGAGAGGTAACTTCCACGCGCAGCACGCGCGCTTCACCTGCGGTAACAAGAACTAGGGCGAGCAACATGGCAGACGTGGCCCGCAGCAGCAATGAGCGCATGGTTGGCCTCCAGAGGTGATACAGTTTACATGATGCCCGGCGCGAGTTTTCGCCGGTAAAGGTCAATTGCGGGCAATGTTGGACCGCGTCCGATCACATCTGATTAGCGAGGAAAGACGATGAAGAAGATTCTGCAAATTTCCATGGCGGCGCTGCTGGCCTGCTCACCGATTTTCGCGCAGCAGCATGAGGCGGACAGGCTTCGTCATGCCGGCGAAGTCATGATGGAAATCCTGAACATACCCGACGATCTTCCAAAATCCGTGCTCGATAAAGCTGAGTGCGTGATCGTGATTCCAGGCGTGAAGAAAATCGCCATTGGCCTGGGCGCGAATTACGGCCGCGGAGCCATGACCTGCCGCGGCGGCCAGGCTTTTACCGGCGCCTGGGGACCGCCGGCCATGGTCGCGCTGGAAGGCGGGAACATCGGATTCCAACTCGGCGGACAATCCACCGACTTTGTCCTGCTTGTGGTCAACCCCAAGGGAATTGATTCCATCCTGAAGAGCAAGGTCAAGCTGGGCGCTGACGCCGCAGCGGCTGCCGGGCCCAAAGGACGCGACGCGCAGGCCGCTACCGACGTTTTGTTGCACGCTGAAATTCTCACTTACTCACGCTCGCGCGGGCTGTTCGCCGGCATCTCTCTTGACGGCTCAACGCTGCGGCCCGACAACAGCGCAACGGAAAAAGTCTACGGGCGCAAGGTCTCAGCCCGCGATGTGGTTCTGGCGCACAAGGTGGGAACTCCCAAGGCCGGACAGCTTCTGATCAGCGCGCTGGAAAAGGCGTCGCCCAGGAACACCTCCGATCCCAAGTCATTGAAGGAAGCCGGAGCCGAAGGAAAACACTAAGCCATGACGCCCTTTCAACGTTGGCACGCAGCGATCGGTCTGGCCGTCGTGGTTCTGCTCTGCTCGGCCGGTTTTGGCGCCTCGGACGCCTCTGCCTATCAGGCGTCGGTAGAAAAATGGCGGCAGAGCTATGAAACCGAACTTAGGAGTGATACCGGATGGCTTACTGTGTCCGGACTCTTCTGGATGCATGAAGGCAAGAACACCTTTGGTTCCGGCCCGGGGAATGACATTGTGCTGCCGTTCGCAGTTGTTCCCGCCTCAGCCGGCTATTTTGATCTGCACGCCGGCAAGACCGTGGTCCACATCAATCCCGGCGCGCCGTTCATGATGCGGGGCAAGCCGGTGGAGACCGCGGAGCTGCCACCCGATTCCAAACTTGATCGCATGACTCTGGGCGACCTGACATTGTTTGTTCATGCCAGCGGCGGCCGCTTCGGAATTCGGCTCAAAGACAAAAACAGCAGGCTGCGCAAGGAATTTACCGGACTGAAGTGGTATCCCGTAAATGAGGCTTACCACTTCACCGCGCACTTTGTTCCTTATACCGCGCCGCGGGAGACTGAGATCGAAACCACGCTGGGCGATCACGATAAGGTTACGCTCGCCGGCTACGTATCGTTTACCATCGCGGGACAAGAGCATCATTTGGAGGCGGAGAAGAACGATGATGGAAGCCTGTTCATCGTCTTTCGCGACCTGACCAGCAAGACCGAGACGTATCAGGCAGCGCGCTTCATTGATACCGCTGTACCCAAAGGCGGCGTGGTGGAGCTCGATTTCAATGAAGCTTACAATCCGCCCTGCGCCTACAATCCTTACACCACCTGTCCGCTGCCTGCGCCGGGAAACCGCCTGTCGCTGGAAATTCCCGCCGGCGAGAAGAGGTATCACCACTAGAGCCTTTGTTAAACTCAAGCCATGGCCCAGATCGCATACCTTGAATGCACCAAGTGTGGGGAACATATCAGCGGCGCGCAGCCGCAAACCATCTGCCCGAAAGACGGCGGCTCTCTTTATGTGCGTTTTGACCTTGCCGCGTTGAAAGGCAAGTTCACGCCGGACTCCCTGCGCGGACGTCCGGCCACCATGTGGCGTTACCGTGAAGTCCTGCCCGGTGAGTCGCCGGTGACCCTGGGTGAAGGCTTCACCCCGATGCTGCCCAGCCGGAAAAATCCCAATCTCTATATAAAGGATGAAGGGCTCAATCCCACCGGATCATTCAAGGCCCGCGGCCTGTGCGCCGCCGTGACCATGGCGCGCCAGTATGGACTGAAAAAGCTGGCCGTGCCCTCCGCCGGCAACGCCGCCAGCGCGCTGGCTGCGTATTGCGCTGCGGCCGGAATTGAAGCGCACATCTTCATGCCACAGGATGTGCCCCTGGCGAATCTTGTGGAATGCAAGTCTTATGGCGCGCATGTAACGCTGGTGAACGGCCTGATCTCGGATTGCGCCAAAATGGTGAATGAGCGCAAGCAGGTTGAAGGCTGGTTTGATATTTCCACCTTGAAAGAGCCTTTCCGCGTGGAAGGCAAGAAGACCATGGGTTATGAGGTGGCGGAGCAGCTCAACTGGGAGCTGCCCGACGCTATCTTCTATCCCACCGGTGGTGGCGTTGGGCTGATCGGCATGTGGAAAGCCTTTGACGAGATGGAGCAGCTTGGCTGGCTTGAGGGCGAGAAGCGTCCCAGGATGATCTCGGTGCAGGCATCCGGTTGCGCGCCGGTGGTGAAAGCCTGGAATGATCACAAACCGGTGGCGGAGGTATGGCAGAACGCGAGCACGTCCGCTGCGGGTCTGCGCGTTCCCAAGCCTTATGCTGACTACATCATCATGGACATCCTCACGCAAAGCGGCGGAGCCGCGGTTGCAGTGTCGGACGCGGAGATTTTTGCCGGCGTAAAGGAGTTGGCCAGCGATGAAGGCATTTTTGCCTCGCCTGAAGGCGCGGCGTGTCTCCCGGCATATCAACGGCTGGTGCGCGAAGGCTTTTTGAAATCGAGCGACAAAGTTGTGTTGTTCAACACCGGCTCCGGCCTGAAATACATTGACGTAATCGCTGAAGCGCTGAAGATTACGGCCGCGCAGCCGGCAACGCAGGTGAACGTACCGGCGTCGAGGAACATTGGGGGAATTATCCAGCCGTACTGACCATCGGCGGCAAAGTTCCACCAACAGAGCCAACGACAAGACCAATTGCTGATTGCTTCTTATGACCGACCGTCTCTACTATCACGACTCTTTCTTAAATGAGTTTGACGCCAGCGTCGTGGAATCCTTCGCGCGCGCGGGCAAGCATGCCGTTGAGCTCGACCGCACCGCGTTCTATCCCACCAGCGGCGGCCAGATGCATGACACCGGCACGCTGGTAATCGGCGGGAAGCAGAATCTTGCGGTGACGGATGTTGCCGACGACGAGTCTGGCCGCATCCTGCACTTTACCAGCGAGCCGCTTGCGCCCGGGACCGCGGTGCATGGCACGATCAATTCGGTCCGCCGCCGAGATCATATTCAGCAGCACTCCGGACAGCATGTTTTATCGGCTGCCTTCATCCAGCTCTTCAATATGCCGACGGTCAGCTTCCACATGGGCGAGGAAAGCTGCACTATCGACCTGGAAACCAGCGGCCTCAACGCCGCGCAGGCGCAAAAAGCGGAGCGGCTGGCCAACGAGGTGATTGCGGAGGACCGTCCGGTAAGCATTCGTTTTGTGCCGCTCGAAGAAGCGCGCCAGCTCGGCTTGCGCAAGTTGCCGCCGAAACAGACCGGCGATCTCCGGCTGATCGACATCACCAATTTCGATTTGACCGCGTGCGGCGGGACCCACGTAAGGGCCACGGGGCAGATTGGCAGCATCCTGCTGCGCAAAATTGAGAAAGTGAAGCAGGGCGTTCGCGTGGAGTTTGTCTGCGGCCTGCGGGCCGTGGCTGCCGCGCGCCGCGACTACACCACGCTGACCGAAGCTGCTGCCGTCTATTCCA
>DASTPO010000269.1:0-17690 GCA_035762225.1 Candidatus Angelobacter sp. | reverse complement strand
AAGCCCGCCGCGCGGTCCTTCAGTTTCGATGCGCCAGTACTCAACCGGCAGGCCTTCAACCCGGGTGAAGGTCCAGCCAAAGATCTCGCGGTAAAAGGCGACGGCGCGGCCGGGATCGTCGGCCTGGATTTCAAAATAAGATGGAGCGTTCATGGCTCAACCATTATAGAGAACCACGTGGCTGGTGGAGCCGCGGCGGGGCTTAGCGTGCGTCGATCGCGTGCGCGTGACGGTCCGATTCGCGCCGTCCCCAGAGTTCCGCCTTCGGCGCCTTCTCCGCGATCAGCGGATAGAGCGATTCAGCGCGGGCCAACGCTTCCGTCACGTTGGCGCAGATGTTTTCCCGGCCTACGTGCTGCTCGAATTCAGCCTGCTGCATCAGCTTTTCCGGCTGCTGGCGGGCGCCGCAGAGAATCAATCCGCGGCCACTCGAATGAACACAGTCAGCCAGATGCTCCAGCGCGTGCAGTCCGGTGGCATCAATGGCCGTCATGTTACGCAGCCGGAGAATTACGATCGGCGGCAGTTCGGGGATCTGCTGCACCAGCTCGTCAATCTTGTCGGCGGCGCCAAACAGGAATGGCCCATGAATGCGAAAGATGGTGGCATACGGTGGAATCTTCTTATCCTGCAGCACGTGCAGCCGGCTCTCATGCAGATAGTCTTCTGTGACCCGGGAAATCGTGGTGGTGGCCGTGACCTTGCGGATAAACACCAGCGCAGCCAGGATCATGCCTGCTTCGACGGCGACGGTGAGATCGGCAAACACCGTCAGGACAAACGTGGCCGACCAGCAGGCCACTTCCAGCCGGGAGAGCTTGAGCAGTTCCGGAATCTCTGACCATTCTCCCATGTTGTAGGCCACCACCAGCAGAATGGCCGCCAGCACCGCCAGCGGAATGAACCGGGCAAGCGGCGCTGCAAACAGCAGGATCGCCAGCAGCGTAAGCGAATGAATGATCCCGGCAATGGGAGTACGCGCGCCGGAGCGGATATTGGTTGCGGTGCGGGCAATGGCGCCCGTGGCCGGAAGGCCGCCCATCAAGGGAGAGAAAACATTGGCAACGCCCTGCGCAATCAGCTCAACGTTGGGCTTGTGCTTCTCACGCTTGCCGAACAGGCGGTCAGCCACCACGGCCGACATGAGCGACTCAATGGCCCCCAGCATGGCTACGGTGATGGCGGGAGAAATCAGCGGGCGGATGAGGTTCAGATGAAATTGCGGCGCCTTGAGCGCAGGCAGCCCGGAAGGAATGCCGCCAAATCTCGTGCCGATGGTCTGCACAGGAAGATCAAAGATCCAGACCAGGGCCGTGCCTACAAACAGCGCAACGATATACCCCGGCACCTTGGGCACGTACTTACGGAAGATCAGGATCAGGGCCAGCGCCAGCACTGCCAGCCCAGTCTCCGGGAAAGAAATGGTGCGGAAGTTTTGCGCCACCGCTTGGATGCGGCCAAGGAAATCTCCCGGCACATGGTCGATGCGGAGTCCGAAGAAATCTTTGAGCTGCGTGCTGGCTATCACCGCTGCGATGCCGTTGGTAAATCCGACTACGACCGGCCGGGGAATATATTTCACCGCACTGCCAAGACCGGTAACACCGAGAAAGATCAGGAATACGCCGGCTATGCCAGTGCACATGAAAAGCCCGTCGATGCCGTATCGGGCGACAATCCCGGCCACTACAACGACAAAAGCGCCGGTGGGGCCGCCAATCTGCACGCGCGATCCCCCCAGCGCCGAAATCAGGAACCCGGCAATCACAGCGCAGTAAAGGCCGGCCTGCGGCGGCACGCCGGAAGCGATCGCAAACGCCATGGCCAGCGGGAGCGCCACCAGTCCGACGGTGACTCCAGCGATCAGGTCCGCCGTGAAATCGCCCCGGGAATAGCCCTTCAGGGCCAGAACAGATTTAGGGACCCACTTATTGCTCATGTGCTGTTGGGAGGATCACAAGCAGCTTAGCCGAAATTCAGCCACTTCCATCCACTCAAGAGCGTACATGGCTGGTGGAACTTCCATGTGTGAGCAATATCACAGCGGTTTTTGATCAGCCGACCGGCTGCTTGTGGTAGGCGGGGGAAATCTCACGCAGGCGGGCCACGGTTTCAGGAATGACTTTGGCGGCGAAATCAATATCGTCGCGGGTGGTCTGCTTGCCCAGGCTTACGCGAATGCTGGCTCGCGCGCGCTGATGGGGCAATCCCATGGCCAGCAGCACGTGCGATGGCTCGATCGCGCCGGAAGAACATGCAGCGCCGCTGGAAACCGCCAGGCCTTTCAGGTCCAGGGCAATTACCAGCGCTTCACCTTCAATGTGGTCGAACCACAAATTCGTTGTGTTGGGGACTCGCGGCGCGCCCTGGCCGTTCACGCCTGTGTCTTCCATCGCGGCCATCACCGACTCCTGGAGGCGATCGCGCATCGCGGCCATCTCGGCGGGGCCGCTGCCTTCCAGCCAGTGGCGGGCAAGCTCCGCGGCCTTGCCCAGGCCAACGATCCCGGGAAGATTTTCAGTGCCGGCACGGCGCTGGCGCTCATGGCTGCCGCCATAAATCTGCGGCTGGATCAGTGTTCCCTTCCGGATGAAGAGCGCGCCGGTGCCTTGCGGCGCATGGATTTTATGCCCGGAAATGGAGAGGGCGTCGCAGGCAATCTTCTGCACATCAATAGCGATCTTGCCCGCGGCCTGCACGGCATCCGTGTGAAAGAAGACATCTGCTTCCTTCGCAATTTTCC
This sequence comes from Candidatus Angelobacter sp., assembly GCA_035762225.1. Lineage (GTDB taxonomy): Bacteria > Acidobacteriota > Terriglobia > Terriglobales > Acidobacteriaceae > Angelobacter. The sequence goes on along the minus strand of DASTPO010000269.1, from coordinate 14,947 downwards.
CAATCTCTTCCACCGGCTGGATCACGCCAACCTCATTGTTGGCCATCATGATGCTGATCAGGCGTGTGTTCGGACGTAATGCCGCGCTCACGTTGCCGGGGAAAATCTGGCCCTGGTTGCCTACCGGAACATACGTCACTTCGCATCCCATCTGCTCCAGTCGCTTGCAGGTGTTCATGACCGCGCTGTGCTCGATGGTGGAAGTAATTACGTGATCACCACGCTGCACCAGCCCGAAGATGCCCAGATTGTCAGCCTCGGTTCCGCCGCTGGTGAATACGATCTCCGCGGGACGAGCGTTCAACAGGGCCGCCACCGCGGCGCGAGCCTTTTCCACCGCCGCACGGGCGTGCTGGCCATAATGGTGAATCGACGAGGCGTTGCCAAACTGCTCCAGATAAAATGGGCGCATCGCCTCAAATACCTCCGGCAGGACCGGGGTGGTGGCATTGTTATCGAGGTAAACGCGGCGCATGGGTCTATTCTACTGCTTAAACCACAAAGGACACGAAGGATCACGAAGTTGCGAGTACTGCCAGCCTTCGTGTCCCTTTGTGTCCTCAGTGGTTAAGTTCTTCTACCGCTTTTCAACTGGAACGTACTTGTTCGGATACGCCGGCCCAATATAGTCGGCGCGCGGGCGGATCAGACGGTTGTCGTCGAGCTGCTCAATCACGTGCGCTGCCCAGCCGCTGATGCGCGACACGGCAAACACCGGCGTAAACAGGTCAACGTCCAGGCCGAGCGTGGTGTACGTGGAAGCCGAGTAGAAATCCACGTTGGCGTTCAGGCCCTTGTCTTTCTTGATGTACTGCTCGATCTTGGCCGACATCTCATACCACTTTGGGTTGGCCGAGCGTCCCAGATCGCGCGACATGGCGCGCAGGTGCGTGGCCCGCGGGTCTTCAGTGTGGTAGACGCGGTGTCCGAAGCCGGAAATTTTCTTCTTGTTGGCCAGCATGTTTTTCACATGTTCCACCGGGTCCTCGCCTTTTTTGTCGATCTCAAACAGCATCCGCATCACGGCTTCATTGGCGCCGCCGTGCAGCGGGCCTTTGAGCGCGCCAATGGCGCTGGTAATAGCGGAATGCATGTCAGAAAGAGTAGCTGCGGTGACGCGGGCGGCAAAGGTGGAGGCGTTCAACTCATGGTCGGCGTGAAGAATCAGGGCGACATCAAGCGCCTTCTCCGCGGTGGCCGAAGGCTTCTCTCCATTGAGTTGAAGCAGGAAATTGGCGGCATGGGAGAGCGACGGATCGGGATCAACCACATTCTTGCCCTTGCGGATGCGGTCATATCCGGCCACGATCATGGCAATCTGCGAGGTCAGCCGGATCGATTTACGAACGTTGGCGTCATGATCGATCTTTTCGGCTTCAGAATCATAAAATGACAGCGCGGAAACGGCGGTGCGCAGCACTTCCATGGGAGTGGCGGTTTTGGGCACCGCGCGCATCATGTTGTAAATAGCTGGATCGATCTTGCGTTCGGCCGCCAGTTTCTGCTTCAGGTCAGCCAGTTCGGCCGCCTTGGGCAGCCGGCCAAACCACAGCAGATAGCAGGTTTCTTCAAAGCTCGATTTCTCGGCAAGCTCATGGATGTCAATGCCGCGGTACGCAAGCACTCCGGCGTCGCCATCGATATAGCAGACCCCGGAACTGGCCGCAACTACGCCTTCAAGACCTTTCGTGATTGTGCTGGTAGACATGATTTTCCTGGCGCTGTTTTCTGGCTTCTCCAGTGTGGGAAGCGGCTCTGTGCGCAACATTTCTTTATACTCCAAATTCTTTAGAGTTGCCAACCGCCCGCGGCGTGCAGCTTACGCTTCGGACGAGTGGTGCGCGGCGGACGAGGCCCTTAAATGATGTCGGCACAAAAGCTTAGTTTTCTCTGATCACCAGGGTCTGTGATCTCGATCACAGGGGCTTTCATGTGAACGGGGGCTGCTAAGTGGCTTTCCGCGGGGTCCCGGCGCCTGCGGCCGCGACCGGCGAAGGGCCAAAATAACGGTAATGCCCGGTGATCTTCCAATCAAAGAGAGAATCTTCGATCCGCGGACCAGCGCCAATGTTGTGCTCAATCTTATAGCGCCGGCTGAATAGCGCTCTCTGGTCCACGACGATGCCAATGTGGGAAAGGCCACGGCCCAAGTCCCAGGTCACCAGGTCTCCGGGTGCGTAATCCTCGGCGCGGTCAGTGATGGGCAACGACTCTCCCTTGCGCGCGAAGAAGACCATCAGGTTAGGCACGCGGCGATGATCGATGTTCGCATCCGGGCTTGTCCGGCCCCAGCGACGCTGGCTGGGATACAGGCTGAAATGAGCCACCATGTCTTCATGCACTTCTTTTTGCAGGTCGATCCCAAGCGCGCGGTAGGCGCGGATCACTTCATCCGTGCAGACGCCGGTTTCAGGCGGAACATCGCCACCGGGATATGCCATGCGGACGTAACCGGGATCGTAACGGACGATATGATGTGTGCGCTCCACCGCCGCGGCGACAAATCGGGCCAGAAATTCCTGGTGGAGACGCATTGAAGAAGAATGTGTCTGCGCTTGAGCAGCCAAAAGGAGGATGGCAGCCAGAAGGAGGAATACTATCGACCATCTCTTCCAGAGACTCTGCATTTATCCACTATTGACACCGCGGCGAGGGATTAGTTCCACGCCGACTCTATCCCTTCAACCACAACCAGATGCCTGCAACAATGAACGGCAGAAGTATCACCAGCACCCATAGCTTGGCTGATCCACGGATCTTCTCTTCCTTTTCCCAGCGAAATAGCTTCATGGAGATCAAACCACCGCCGAAGACGGTTAGTACCATGACCAGCACAGCGAGCAAGTTATCTTTGTCGAGGAGGCTATGGTTTTTCAACATGATGCTCTTCATTCCTTCCACCAGGTAGGTGGCAGGGATAAAGTTGTGGATGATGCGCATGACTGTGGGAAATTTTTCTGAAGGAAAGGTGGCGCCGCTCAGCAGCAGCATGGGGAAATAAAAGAGCTGAACCAGGATGGTGCCTTCCTGCATGGTGTTGGCCACCGAGGCAATCACCAGCCCCAGCGCCCGGAAAGCGATCAGCCCCAGTGAGATGAAAACCAGGAGATCAATAAAATTACCCGGCAGCGGCATCTGGTAAAGAGAGTGGGCCATTAACAGGAGAAACACGATATACGGGATAAAGATGATCCAGCCGGTAACCATGGACCCCACCAGAATCGGCGCCGGGGTGATGGGCGTGACCTTGTAGCGGCGCAGAATACCGAGTTCACGCTCCTGGATAGCGCGAATGCCTGCGCCAAAGAATCCGCTGCCCAGCACCCCCAAGGTTACGGACATGGTCACTACAAATGCTATATCGGCAGAGTCTTTCTTCAGCACGGTAGCGAAGGTGAAAAAGAAAATCAGGGGAAAAAGGTAGTTAAAGAAAATGACGGCGCGCAGGCGCAGCGCCAGCTTGATGTCCATCACGATGATGGCGAGATATGGCTTCATCGTCAGTCCCGCAGCTTCTTTCCCGTCAATTCCACAAAAACATCCTCCAGCGTCGGGCGCTTCAGGTGGACGTCCTCCAGAGGGATGGCCTGCTGGTCAAGCCACTTCATGATTTCAAACAGGGTCTTAGCCGGCCGCGATGAATAGACCGTTAACGCCCGGCCATCCTGCTCAAGTTTGGTTTCCAGAACGTTTGGCCACTGCGGCAGCGCCAGCGCATTCATTGGCTGGCCAGTGGAAATATCGATGCGCGAACGCTCCTGGCTCTTCTGTTGCAGCTCGCGCGGCGTTCCCATGGCGACAATCCTGCCTTCGTCGATGATCGCCACGCGATCGCACAGCCGTTCCGCTTCTTCTATGTAGTGCGTGGTGAGCACCACGGTGCGTTTCTCCGCTTTCATTTCTTCAATCAGCCCGTGGATTTCCAGGCGTATCTGCGGGTCAAGGCCGGTGGTGGGCTCATCGAGAAAAAGCAACTGGGGATCGTTGACCAGCGCGAGGGCCAACGCCAGCCGCTGTTTCTGCCCGCCGGAAAGAGTTTCATAAAACGCTGCCCGCTTTTCCCAGAGTTGCAGCCGTTGGAGCAGTTTCGTGGAACTGATGCTGCGGGAATAAAACGAACCAAACAGCTCCAGCGCTTCCTGCACGCGCATCTTCGCAGGCAGGTTGGTGGCCTGCAGGCAGACGCCGACGCGATCTTTGAGCTGTTGTTTTTGCCGGTCAGGATCAAAGCCCAGCACGGTGGCGTTTCCGCCGCTCCGCGGCCGCAGCCCTTCCAGGATTTCAATAGTGCTGGTCTTGCCGGCGCCGTTTGGACCGAGCAGGCCAAAGACCTCACCGGCCGCGACGGCAAAGTCGATGCCCTTCACGGCCTCAACTTTGTCATATGTCTTGGTTAATCCCTGGACTGCAATTACAGGCTGGCTGTTCATCGGCTCATTCTTGAGGTTACAGACGGCGTCTTCCTTGTGTCCAATCTCATGATGTCTATACCGTACGCATCGTGGGACACCGCAAAGGGATAAGCCCTGTGATTCTACAATCAAACCACGCACCCTAAGAGTCCTCTTATTTTTTGAATAATAATTACGTGACATTTGTTACGTTTTGCCGATCCATTGCCGATAACCTACGCGACGACAGAAATTAACAGGCGAACAACCGCCATGGCACGGATAGGCGAAAATGAATGATTAGCGAACCGAAGCTGACTGGTTCAGAAACCATGCCTTCTGCGCCTCACGCCCTTGGCCGCCTCGTTCTGGCGTACCTGTGTGCTGTAACCCTGCCGCCGCTCGTGGTGATGGTGCGGACCGCATTGGACCCTGCAATCAAAGACAACCCCGGCCTGATCCTGTTTGTCTTTCCAATTCTTTTGAGCGCTTACCTGGGTGGCCTGATTCCAGGACTGATGGCAACGGCGCTTTCCGGCCTGCTCGCCAGTTACTACCTATTGGCGCCGCTGCATTCGTTTTCCATCTCCGGCCGTTTTCCGAGTGTGCAGTGGATTGGCTTGCTGGCGGCGGGAACACTGCTCAGCATCTTGATGTCGTCTCTGCGTCGCAAGTCGATGGCTCAGATGGCGCCGCAAAGAACTCCCCGCTTTTCGCTGGAGAGAAAAGTCCAGTTCGCTTTCGCATTCGCACTCGTCTGCCTCGTCTTCATTGGCTTTTTCTCGTATGCCAGCCTGGTGCGGGCTCATCGCGAGCTAGATCGAGTAACCCATACCCAGGCAGTGATCGCCTCCATGTATCAAGTCCTGGCCCTTGCAGATGAAGCCGAAAGCGGCCAGCGAGGCTATGCCATTACCGGGACGGAAAGTTTTCTCGAGCCTTATACAACGGCAAAACCTCGCATTGGCCCTGAATTCAACAGGCTCAAAGGGTTGATCGATGATCCGGTGCAGCAGCGCAAGCTGGCCGAGGCAGAATCTCTGCTGGCTCGACGGCTCGCCAGAATTGATGTGGTGGTGGCCGCGCGACGCGATCAAGGGCTTGCCGCCGCGCAAGCGCTGATTGCCAGCGGCGAGGGCAAGCGGCTTCAGGACCAGCTTCGAATGGTCATGTCTGAAATGCAGGCAGCCGAACTGGATTCATTGAGAGAGCACGACCTGCGAGCGGGCAACGCTGTGAGATTCACGACAACAGTGATCCTCTTTGGCACCACCTTTGGGTTTTCTCTGGTGATCGTGGCCCTGTTTCTGATTGGCCGGGATTTCTCCGGTGCGCGGAGCGCCCGGGCCGATCTACTTCAAGCCAACAATGATTTAGAACATCGAGTGCAGGAAAGAACCGCTGAGCTATTGCGGACCAACGAAGCGCTCCAGGCAAGCCGTGACCGGCTGACTCTGGCCCTGGATATGGCTGATCTGGGAACCTGGGACCGCTACCTCCCCGACAATCGGACGGAGTGGTCTCCCCGGGCCCTGGCCGCCTTTGGACTGCCCCCGGAAACCGAACTCAGCTTTGAACAGTTCCTCGCATTAGTGCATCCGGAGGACCGGACAAAAATGCAGCAGGCGCGGGAGGGTTCGTGGAAAACCGGCGCCGATCTGGAGATCGAATTCCGTACCACCTGGAGCGATGGCAGCCTGCACTGGATTGCAGCGCGGGGCCGCCCTCATTACGATCAATCTGGCAAACCTGTACGCGCCAGAGGGGTCTTGCGCGACATCAGCCGGGAAAAACTTGCCGAGGAAGCGCAGTTGCGTTCCCAGAAACTGGAATCGCTGGGAACCCTGGCCGGCGGTATCGCGCACGACTTCAATAACATCCTGCTTGCCATTCGCGGCAATGTGGACCTGGCGTGTGAAGACCTTCCTCCGGGTCATCCTGCGCAACAAAGCCTGATGGAAGTAAGGAAGAGCGCGCGTCGCGCGGCCGACCTGGTGCGCCGCATTCTCTCCTTCGGTAACCAGCGTGACCAGAAACGCGAAGTGGTGCAGGCGAAGACCGTGGTGATGGAAGCCGTGAACCTGATGCGGGCGACCTTACCCGCCAAAATCGAGTTGCGTACCACCTTTGCTCCCGCGTTGTCTCTTGTCGCTATTGATTGCAGCCAGATCCAGCAGGTGGTGGTAAACCTGGTCACCAATTCCTTTCACGCCATCGGCGCCAGCCCCGGGCTCATTGAGGTGCGTCTCGGAGAGCTTGAATTCAGCCAGGAGGAATCCGCCATTCACCGGGTCTCGCCCGGCCGTTATGTGGCACTGGAAGTGAAAGACAATGGTTGCGGCATGGAGCATGCGACCCTGCAACGCGCCTGCGATCCCTTCTTCACCACCAAGCCGGTGGGCCAGGGCACAGGGCTTGGCTTGTTTATGGTGGAGGGTATCGCGCGCAGCCACGGCGGCGGAATCGCTTTGAGCAGCGAACTCGGCAGGGGGACCACATTCCGCGTTTTCCTGCCCATCGCGCATCAGCGGGCGGAGGCAGCTCCCATTTCCGTTGCCGCTGTTTCCCATGGCAATCACCAGCGCGTGCTCTATGTGGATGACGAAGAAGCGCTGGTATCGTTGATCACGCGCAAGCTCACCCGGCTGGGGTATGAGGTAACGGGCATGGCTGATCCCGAAGCCGCGCTCCGAGAATTCTCCGCAGCGCCGCAAAACTTTGACGCCGTGGTGACCGATCTGGCCATGCCGAGCCTCTCTGGCTTTGAATTTCTGGCCCGGGTGCTGGCCTTACGCCCTGAGATTCCCGCGGTGCTCACCTCCGGCTACGTCCAGCCGGAAGACCATGAGCTCGCCCGCAAGATGGGCGTGCGCAAGGTAATCCTGAAGCCCAACACCGTTGATGAACTGGGCATGGCGCTGAATGAGCTTCTGCAAACGTCAACCAACTCCTGAATGCAATTATTTCCTGGTTCGCCTTTGCACAAATCACCGTCACAGGTTACTCTTTTGCCGCCAGTGAAGCTCGCATTCAGGGACGGTTTGCATGCCCAGGAAACAGCCTCTCGCGATTTGTTCTGTGTTGTTGTTCAGCCTGTGCTGCGCCCATGCGCAGAATGCCGATCCCCAGTTGCTGGCCGAAATCCAGAAGATCAAGGCCATCGATAACCATTCCCACCCGCCCAAGCTGGTGTCCGACGGCGAAAAAGACGACGACTATGACGCGCTCCCCTGCGATCCGCTGGAGCCCAGCGCACCGACGACCATCTCCCGCCCGGAAAACCCACAGTATCTGGCGGCGTGGAAGGCGCTGTACGGTTATGCGTATGACGACCGTTCTCCGGACCACCTCCGCGAATTGATGCAGGCCAAGCAGAAGGTCATGCAGGAGCAAGGCGACAACTTTCCCAACTGGGTGCTGGATAAGCTGGGCATCGAAACGGAATTGGCGAATCGCGTGGCCATGGGGCGCGGCCTGCAGCCACCGCGCTTCCGCTGGGTGCCGTTTGATGACGCGCTGTTGTTTCCGCTCAAGAACTCTGACCTGGCCAGCGAAACGCCGGACCGGAAATTCTTTTTTCAGCGCGAAACCACCCTCTTGCGCCGCTACATGAAGGACCTGAACCGGGACCTGTTGCCGGCGACGCTGGCGGAATACACCAGCAAAGTAGTCACTCCTGTGTTGGAGATGCAGAAAAAGAATGGCGCCGTCGCGATCAAGTTTGAAGCCGCTTATCTGCGCTCGCTTGATTTTGGTCCAGCCGAACCAATGCAGACGGTCCAGCAGATCTACGCGCATTTTGTGAAGGGCGATGTCCCGCAGCGCCATGATTACACCCGGCTGGGGAACTTCCTCTTCCGCTACGTCGCCCGGGAGGCTGGGCGGCTTGGATTGCCGGTCCATATCCATACCGGCGGCGGATGTGGGAGTTATTTCATGCTGATGGGTTCCAACCCCGCCCTGCTGGAGTCAGTCTTATACGATCCGACGCTGCGCAAAACCAACTTTGTACTGATCCACGCCGGCGCCGGGGCCTTTACCAAGTACATGAATTACCTGCTGATGAAGCCCAACGTCTACACCGACATTTCCGAGCAGACCTGGCTTATTTCCACCCGGAGGCTGAGCGAGAACGTTCGCGATCTGCTGGAGTGGTATCCGGAAAAGGTCATGTTTGGCACGGATTTGTATCCCAATGCCCCGGAAATCAACTGGGAGGAAATCGGCTGGCAGACCACTCAATCCGGCCGTGAAGCGCTGGCGATTGCCTTGACGGAAATGATGCAGGATGGAGAGATTACGCGGGATCGGGCCCTGGAACTGGCACGGATGGTGCTCCATGACAATGCCGCCAGGCTTTATGGATGGCCGACTTTGTCGAAGTAGGGTTCGCGGCGGTGTTCCCGATTATGAAATCTCTAATTTTTGAAGTGCTGTGTCTCAAAATAAGACAGGTAACGCCTTTGATTTTAATGTGTTTTCGACAACTTCCCCCTTGACTTGAGAACAGGACACTGCAAAACTCTGCTAGTCCAATCAAGTGAATTTGGACGAAGTAAGACGGCTCTAATTGCGCACAAACAGTCGAAATGTTCGTGCCGTTCCCTCGGACGGCATGGACTCTTTATAGCGTCGCACTTCCGGAATAATAATCGAGTTTTGTCTCTTAGGTTTCTTTATGAAAGCACACGGCGGGGCCGTGTGGGGCCGAACCCATGGTAGGGATTCATCCTGTGTCGAGAGACCTCCGTCCTTAGGCCGGATTGACAGGGTGAAGGCAGAAAAGGGGGCACTCTCAAATGGAGTTCCAGGACAAGATCCTCAAGTGCGTGGATTGTGGCGCAGATTTCGTGTTCACCGCCGGCGAACAACTCTTCTTCCACGATAAACAATTCAAAAACGAACCCAAACGCTGCAAGAACTGCAAGGGAAAACGCGCCCAGGCACTGGGACTGCCGCAGAACGGCGGTAATTATCAGCGCGTGGAAACCAAGGCCATCTGTTCCGGATGCCAGCGGGAAACCACGGTGCCTTTCAAACCGACGCAGGGTCGCCCGGTTTTTTGCCGTGAATGCTTCCAGCAGCGCAAAACCACCGCTGCCTCAGCCTAAGGATAAACCTGACCGTTTCAAAAGATGGGCCGCCTGAAGATCTGTTTTAGCTCAGGCGGGCTTTTTGGCTGCCTGGACCTTTGAGCCCTTGGCGCCGGTGCGGGGTGTTGTCTTGGCCTGCTTCTGGTCTTCATGATGGATCAGAAGCACCTCAATGCGCCGGAGCAGATCGTCAGTGTTCATCGGCTTCACCAGCATTGATTGAGCGCCTTCAGCCTTCCAGTCCCCACCCAGCAACGGGTACGCGGTAAGGATCGCAACCGCGGGGTCGTATGGAGTCTTGTTGGCGGCCCGGATCACGTCATAACCCGCCTTATCATGCTCCATCTTCATGTCCGTGATCACCATTTGATAGGTGTTGGCTTTGAGCTTGGAGATAGCTTCCTTGGCTGAAGCAGCCGTTTCAACGTCAAAGCCGTGGATTTCCAGAATGGCTTTTAATGTCAGGAGAATGGCTAGTTCGTCGTCAACCAGAAGAATACGGCGTTTCATGTGAACTCCAGGGGGAATTGTGAGACGAGTCTTAACGCGTACATGAGATGCAGGGACCAGCCGACAAGGTTGTGAGCTGCTGACCGCATCATCAGGCCCGTGTTCTCCCCATTATAATACCGGCTGTGCCGGATTTTTTTGTACAGAGCTTTGGCTGCCGGGCCACCCAGGCCGATGGCGCCGTTTTGGAACGCCAACTTGCCTCACAGGGCCTGCGCCCGGCGAGTTCGGCTGTCACCGCCGATCTGGTGGTCCTTAATACCTGTACGGTAACCGCCGCCGCCGACCAGGACGCCCGCGCCGCCATTCGCCGGATTCACCGCGAAAACCCTGCCGCGCGGATCCTGGTAACGGGTTGCTACGCCCAGCGAGCACCGCAGGAGATTGCAGCGCTTCCCGGGGTGACCTGGGTAGTGGGAAATTCCCATAAGCATGAGGTGGCGGGGATCGTCGCCGGCTCGCCGGTGAAAGAAGCTGCTGGGCCGAACTTCGTTTCTCTGGAAACCGTGGCCCTTTCGGCGCCCGCGTTTACAGTGGTCGGCGATATCTTCGCCCATACCGAACTGATCGCCGCACCGGTTTTTTCCGGCGAAACTCCCGGGGAAAAGACCCGGCCCAATTTGAAGGTCCAGGATGGGTGCGATAACCGCTGCTCTTTCTGCATTATCCCCAGCGTTCGCGGCCGGAGCCGGTCGATGAAGCCGGAGCGGGTGGTGGCTGAAACCAACGCGCTGGTGGCAGCCGGATATCGCGAGATCGTGCTCAGCGGCATCAACCTGGGCCGCTGGGGGCGCGACTTCCAGCCGCAATCAAGCTTCATCCGGTTGTTGCGCACGCTGCTCGACGAAACCGGCATCGAAAAGGTCCGCATCAGCTCGGTAGAGCCAATGGACTGGAGCAATGATTTGATCGCGCTGGTGGCCGGCTCTTCGCGTATCGCCAAACATGCTCATGTGCCGCTTCAGTCCGGCAGCGACCGCATACTCCGGCGTATGCACCGCAAATACCGCCCGTGGCACTACGCGGAGAAGATCAGAAAAATTCGTGAAGCCATGCCGGACGCCGCCATCGGTGCTGATGTCATGGTCGGTTTTCCCGGCGAAACTAACGAGCTCTTTGAAGAGAGCCGCAGCTTCATCGAGCGGCTGCCCTTTACTTATCTCCACGTGTTTACATATTCGTCCCGTCCGGGCACGCCTTCTGCCGCCATGCCGGACCAGATACCGGTCCACGTGGCGCGGGAACGCAATCGTGTATTGCGTGAACTGGCTGCGGAGAAAAATCTGGAATTCCGCGAGAGTTTCGTCGGGCGTGAGCTGGAAGTGATTACCTTGCAGGCCGGGGAGCCAGATTGGACGGAGGCGTTAAGCGACAACTATCTGAAGGTGCGCCTCTCCGGGCGGCATGCAGCGAATGAGAAATTATTTGTCCGCGTATCCGGAGTTGGCGATGACCATCTGATTGCAGCTGTGCCGGAAAACTCCCGCTCGCGCCAGGACAACATGGCCTTGTGTCTTTGAATCTCGGGATGGCAAGGAGCTTTATGCTGGACAGGATAGCCGATGGACGCACCGATCTGGTGTTTGAATATGTCGCTCAAGGCAATGCCGCCGCGGCCACGGACAAGAATGGCGTTTCCCTTATTCGCTGGTGCGCGTATTACGGTGACGTGAGCGCGATCCGGTTTCTGCTGGAAAAAGGCGAGACCCTCCAATCGCTGGGCGCCGATCTGGGCTTGCACGGGGCTGCATTCCACGGGCACTGGCGGCTGTGCGAATTCCTGATCGAACACGGCGCAGACCCGAACCATGCGTCGCTGGATAACGGCGAAACCCCGTTGCATGCGGCACTGTGCTCGAACACCCGGCAGACAGCCGCTGCTCTGGTGGTCAAGGTGCTGTTGGCTCATGGCGCGAATCCGAATCGCAAGACACTGCCTTCCGCCGAAACCGGCGGATTTATGCGCGACGTCAGGACCAGGGCAGAAACGCCGTTGCATCGCGCGGCAGCGTTCGGCGACGAGGCTACCATCCAGCTTCTGCTCGATGCCGGAGCCGTGCTCGACGCGCGGGATATGGATGGCGATTCCCCGCTAAGCTGGGCTAGTTGGCACCTGCGCCCCACAACCATCTTAGGAAAGCTGTGTTACGGTGATTTTCATGTCAACCCGCATAGGCTCTCGATGGAGAGCTACCTTCTGGGACAGCCACGGACATAGAATCTGGGGATTCGAAAACGGCAGCGTCTTGAAAATCGAGGTAAACGCTCGACAAGGGTCGTTTTCTGACGCACGATGACCCGAACGCGGGTCTGGCGGCTTTCCTTCTTGACGACAACAGTACGACACATTGGCGGCGGGTATGTTGGCGTTGCCCGGCATAACCTCTCCTTCAAAGCCAACTGCACTGGGGTATTCTGATTCCTTGCAGGTGATAGCAAGCTGGACTGGCGGTCACCCCGGACATCCAGCCGTGCTATAATTTTCAAGTCTTTCCGCATTGGTCGGGGCCCCAATCCGGCTTGGTTTTGCAGGCCGGAATGGCTGGGAATATTCAGGAGGATCGCATAGATAAACGTTTTATTCGCATGAATGAGCGCATCCGCGCACGCGAGATCCGCGTGATTGGCGCAGACGGTGAACAGCTTGGCATCATGACACCGCAGGATGCGACGAGAAAGGCCCGCGAACAAAATCTTGACCTGGTAGAGATCTCTGCTACGGCGAATCCTCCCGTATGCCGCATCATGGACTACGGCAAGTTCCTCTACGAGCAGGAAAAAAAGGAACGGGCAGCGAAAAAGAACCAGAAACAGATTGTCCTGAAAGAAGTAAAGTTCAGCGTCAACGTGGACGAGCACGATTACGTGACCAAACGCAACCACGTGTTCCGCTTCCTGGCAGAAGGCGACAAGGTGAAAGCCAGCCTGCGCTTCCGCGGACGCGAGATGGCCCACCAGAACCTGGGCCGAAAAGTGCTGGAACGCCTGGTAACTGAAGTAGGCGACAAAGGAATTGTGGAATTCAGGCCGCGCATGGAAGGCAATACCGTGCACGTGATCCTGGCTCCTCCCAAGCAGGTGCCCGGCGGTGGCGGGAAGAAGCAGGAAAAGCCGCAGCCGCAAGCGTCGTCGGGCGGCCCGGCCCAGAGAACGAGCTAGCCACCAATCTGCTAATTACAAATTGCTGTTGCAGGAAGCCGCTGGCACAGCGGCCGAGATTCGACTTATGCCTAAAATGAAAACCCACAAAGGCGCCGCCAAACGCTTTAAGAAAACCGCGACCGGCAAGATCAAGCGCGGCAAAGCGTTCAAGCGCCATATTCTTACCTCCAAGGAAACCAAGCGTAAACGCCAGCTCGATACTGATACCCTGGTAAGCAAGGCCGATACGCCGAAAGTCCGGAGAATGATCCCGTACTAGAATTCGGGACAGAGTCCGGCCCGCCTGATTCAACGCAGCGCTGAGGCCGGCCTGAAAAAAGCAGCGGGCATTCAGCAGTCGGTAAGTATGAAAGGCTGAATGCGAGCTGCAAAGCGTGTGAAGAGGGACCTTTAACCTTCCCTCCAGCCGCGATAACCGCCGGAATTCCGGCAGCAAAAAAGGGAGCAACTCATGCCTCGCGTAAAACGTGGTACAAAACGCCGCCAGCGCCGCAAAAAGATACTGGAGCGCGCCAGTGGTTATTTCCTGACAAAATCAAAACTTTATCGCGCCGCCAAAGAATCGGTAGAGCGCGGACTGAAGTTTGCCTATAGCGGCCGCAAACAGAAAAAGCGTCAGTACCGCTCCATCTGGATTGTGCGCATCGGAGCCGCTTCGCGCGCCCAGGGCATCAGTTACAACCAGTTCATCAGCGGCCTGAAAAAGGCCGGCGTGGAACTGGACCGCAAGATCCTGGCGGACATTGCCGCGAACGACGCGGCAGGCTTCACCGCATTGGTTGAAACCGCCAAGCGCGCCAACGAAAAAGCGGCCTAAGAATAGTTACAACAAAAGGACGCGAAGGAACGCAAACGGGTTGCAGCTTCTAGGAGCTGGCAGCTTCTCATGTCCCTTCGTGTCTGCTTGGTTTTGTGGACCATGTCGCAAGGAATGGCTCCCATTTGCATGCGTCTTCGCATCCTTTGTGGTTAAAATTTCTTGCGGCCCAGAGTACAATCCCTGCCATGCTTTCGCGCAGATCCTTTTTTAAAACCGCCGGCCTGAGCGTGGCCGCAGCCGCGACCCCGGGATTTTCCACTGAGCTGCTGACCTGGACCGAACCGCAACGCACGCCGCAACCGGGCGGGCCTATCCTGCTCAACAGCAACGAAAATGCCTACGGTCCGTTTCCCAGCGTACTGGCCATGAAGAATCCTTTCCTTGACGCCAACCGCTATCCGGACCGCGGCGCGGAAGCGCTGATCTCGCGCCTTGCGGCCGTGCACAAGGTAAAAGAAGACCACATCCTGCTGGGAGCGGGATCTACGGAGATATTGAGAGTCGCTGCTGCGGCGTTTACCGGCCCGGGCAAAAAACTGGTCACGGCCACACCGACCTTCGAGGCCATTGAATCCTATGCACGAACGCTCAAGGCAGAGGTGGTGAAGATTCCCCTGGCCGAAAGTTTTGCGCATCAACTGGCGCAAATGGCAGCAGCCGTTGGTCCGGAGGGCGGGCTGATTTATGTTTGCAATCCCAACAATCCCACGGCCAGCCTCACCCCGCGGCGCAGCCTGGAGAATTTTATCCGCGCCCTGCCGGCCAACACGTACGTTCTGATGGATGAGGCCTATCACGACTTTGTGCCGGTCTCTGCCGACTATATTTCATTCCTGCAAACGCCGGTCAACGATGAGCGCGTGGTCGTGGCCCGCACCTTCTCCAAGATTTATGGCATGGCGGGCCTCAGGCTGGGTTATGCCGTTACCTCAGCCAGGAATTCGAAGGCCATGGCGGCGCACAAGCTTGAG
>DASTPO010000268.1:0-5291 GCA_035762225.1 Candidatus Angelobacter sp. | reverse complement strand
GGCCTCGCGAATACAGGCAGGATTGCTGCCGAAGCGCGACTTCCACGCCGCGGGCTGGAAGGTGGCCTATCATTACGAGCCTGCCGGCCAGGTCAGCGGCGACTATTGCGACCTGATTCACCAGGGCAAGGACCTTTATTTCATGGTCGGAGACGTTTCTGGCAAAGGCGTGGCCGCCGCCATGCTCATGACCAACATGCACGCGATGTTCCGCGTGCTGATCCCCACGGGGCTTCCGCTGGAGCAACTGGTGGAGCGGGCCAACCGGCTTTTTTGCGAGAGCACGCTACCGACCCAGTACGCCACGCTGGTGGTGGGGCGCGCCGACGAGTTCGGCAATGTGGAGATCTGCAACGGCGGCCATCCGGCGCCGCTGCACGTGGGAAGGCATGGGGTAAAGGCCATCCAGGCGGCCAGCGTCCCGGTGGGGCTGTTCTGCGACCAGAAGTTTTCCGCCACCACGCTGCGGGTTGCGCCGGGAGAGAGCCTGGTCATCTTCACTGACGGCATCTCGGAAGCCGAGGGCCCTGATGGCGCGCAATACGGATCAGCAACGCTGGAGAAGCTGCTGGCCGGATGCCATGAATTGCCGTCGCATGAGCTGGTGGATAAATGCCTGAAATCGGTTTTGAGTTTCCGTGCCGGCTCGCCCCGCCTGGACGATCAGGCGCTCATGGCGCTTCAGTTTGTCCCCGGGCACGGATTGTAAGCCCTGTAAGCCCCGGTTTTCCGAGACCTGCGCTCCTTGCTTTTGTGCGACCCAGCCATCGTGCGGCGCGTCTGCGGCTGCCTGCGCGTTTGACAAGTTGGTGTTAGCATAGGCACACTACCAGTTTCGCCCGGGGAACACGCACGCTCATGCCGTCTACGACAAACCACTGGTGAACCGCCCCATGACAAATCGGGTCTCGTACACGCTGGAGTCAACGCTCGAGAGCGTCAACCAGGCTGAGCAAAAGGCCTCAGAGGTTGCGGCGCGCGCGGGGCTGGGCGAGGACGAGCAATACCAGGTCGCGATGGCGGTGCGCGAAGCGGCAGTGAATGCCGTGCTGCACGGGAACGCGTACGATCCAGGCAAGAGATTTGTGGTGGCGTATGAAACCACCGGGGAATCTCTGGTCATCACAATCACTGATCAGGGCAAAGGACTCGATCCTGAATCGCTGCCTGATCCGCTGGCGCCGGAGAACCTGATGAAAGGCTCCGGACGCGGCATCTTTTTGATCCGGGCTTTCATGGACGAAGTTAAGATCCGCAAAACGAACCCAGGCACGGAAATCACACTTATCAAGCATACCGGCCGCAACGCGGCAAATGCCAAGGAGGAGGAAGCACAGTGAGCATGAAAGCAACGAATCGGCAAGTGGACGGGGTCTCTGTCGTCGACATGAGCGGCCGCATTACCCTGGGAGAAGGCAGCGTGGTACTGCGTGACACCATCCGCGACCTGATCGGCAAAGGGCAAAAAAAGATCCTGCTCAATCTCGGCGACGTAACCTACATTGACAGCTCCGGCATCGGTGAACTGGTAAGCGCATTCACCGCGGTCCGGCGCGAAGGCGGAGAACTGAAGCTGTTGAAGCTGACCAAGAAGGTCCATGACCTGCTTCAGATCACCAAGCTGTATACCGTCTTCGATATCAAGGACGACGAAGCCGCGGCCATCAAGTCTTTCGCCAAATAACTCCTTTTTGCGGCGGGCGGGCTTCGGTCCGCCTGCCGCCGGTATACCCATGCCTCGCCTCTCCCGCATCGATCGCGCCACCGCCACTCCTGAGGTCGCGGAAATCTACGACCATTTCATGAAAGTCCGCGGCAACATTCCCAACATGTTCCGCACCGCGGCGCACCGGCCGGAAATCATGCGCACCATGTTTGAACATCTGCGCGCCGTCATGGAAACCGGCACGGTTTCCGCCAAATTGAAAGAGCTGGTGATCGTCCGCACCACGCAGATCAACAACTGCGAGTATTGACTGGCGTCACACACCGTCTTGGCAAGACGGCAAGGCTGGACCGACGAGCAGATCAAAGACCTGGCCAATTTTGAGCGCCGGACAGATTTTACTGACAAGGAAAAAGCCGCGCTGCGGCTGGCAGAACGCGTCACGCGCGACGCTCACACCGTCGACGACGAGTTGTGGAGCGAGTTGCGCAAACATTTCGACGAAGGCGAAATGGTGGAGCTGATGGCCGCGATTGGGCTGTTCAACTATTTCAATCGTTTTACTGATGCGCTTCAGGTTGAACCGACGAAGTAAAATAAATCCGGCTGAGCCGATTACCGGCCGCTCATTTGCCGACTGCTATTTCACCGCAATCTTGCCTTTGATCGCATTGAACTCTTCCGGTGAAACTGCGCCACGCGTGCCCAGTTCGTCGGTGGTGTGATACGGACGGCCGGCAATGATGCGGTCTGCTGTCTCCTCATCCACGCCGGGCAGGGTTTGCAGTTTGGTTCTGGACGCCAGGTTGATGTTCACAGCTTTGTCCGGCGTATTCAGTCCCTGCTTTACGCCTTCAGCCACAGCCTTGGTCTGTTGCGCCGCTTCCTTGGTGCCTTTCTTGATTTCCACCGCGGCCACTTTGCTTTCTTCCTTGATCTTCTCCGTGGCCGCCGCAGCCTGCTGTTTGGTCTTTTCCGTGTCCTGCGAACTGCACCCGCAGACCACCAGCAGAGAGAAACAAAACGCCACTGTCACCACTAATTTCATAGATATCCCAGCAGAAAGAGAATGAGAAGAATCACCAGCACCAGGCCCAGGCCGCCGCTCGGGCGATATCCCCAGTTGCGGCTGTGCGGCCACGCCGGCAGGGCGCCAATCAACATCAGCACCAATAGAACAATCAGAATCGTAACCATTGAATCTCCCAACGTACCTGAAGTTGGAGTGTGAGAAGCGGGACGGAGTTGCTAGCGGGAAGCAACTTGCAAATCGCCAATTTGGGAAGATGACACTGCGCTGGGATTAACAGTTTATTTGCAGGTGTTTGCGCAAAAAATCAGCCGGAGTCCTCATGGGCTCCGGCTCAAGTGCTGCTGACAGGAGAACTTTTTACGCGCTGCGCCGCGGACGGATACTCAAATCCCGTACCTGGGCCAGCAGAATGGAGCGCTGCATGGAGTCCAGCTTGTCCAGGTAGGTTGACATCTCGGCGATGAACTCATCATGCATCAGATCGGCAATCTCGTCTTCCAGGCTGCGGCTGGAGCCTTTCAGCAGGTCGCCCATGGAAACTTCCAGCGCGGTGGCCAGCCGCTGCAGCGACGACAGAGTCGGCATGGCTTTTTCATTTTCGATCTTGGAAACATAGGTGCGCGGCACCTGCATGCGCAGGGCAAGCTGGCGCTGGCTCAGTCCGGATTTTTGTCTTAGCATACGGATGGCGGCAGCCACCTGGAGATGGGAGTGATGTCCTTCAGCGGGTGTTTCCACCGGCGGCGGCGTTGCCAGGATAGGCTCGGGCTCATCCTCGTCCAGTGACGTACGGCATTTTCTGCAAAGATTGTTATTGGTCCGGAATTGGACGAGATGACAATGGTCGCAACGTACCACTTCCCGGGAATCAACCGGCGCCAGTGCTGTAGCCATGAATGTTTCGGAGTGCCAGAGCAGGCAAGCTCCAAACCACTGCGTGGGACCGCGCAAAACAACAGCGTCGCGTAACTCGACGGCACGCGGATAACCCCACTAACTGACGTAGTTTCCAGCAACAACTTGCAATTGTCAATAGCAAAATTAGGTAAAAACCTGAAACAATGGCAGAAAACTGGAGAATAAACGGAGAAACAGGTAAGAAACCCAAAGCTCAAGACCAACACGGAGACATCAATGACAAGCGAGCCAACAATATGACCATGGACCGGAACCAGGCCTGGAGCCTGCTGTGCGAATACACCCAGTCAGAGAGCCTGCGCAAGCACATGCTGGCCGTGGAAGCATGCATGCGCGCCTATGCCCGCAAGTTCGGCGAGGACGAAAACACATGGGGCATCACCGGCCTGCTGCATGATTTCGACTATGAAAAATATCCCACGCCGGCCGAGCATCCGTTCGTCGGCAACAAGATTCTGGAGGAGCGCGGCTATCCCGACGAGGTGCGCCGCGCCATCATGTCGCATGCCGACTACAGCGGCGTAAAGCGGGAAAGCCGCATGGAAAAGACGCTCTACGCCTGTGACGAGATTGCCGGCTTCATCACCGCCAGCGCGCTGGTCAAGCCCAACAAGTCGCTGGCCGAAGTGGAAGCCAAGTCTGTGCGCAAAAAGATGAAGGACAAAGCCTTTGCCCGCAGCGTAAACCGCGACGACATCATCAACGGCGCCGCCGATCTGGGCGTCGATCTGGAAGAGCACATCGCATTCTGCATTGAGGCGATGAAAGGGATTGCGGGAGAGTTGGGGCTGGCTGGGAGTGGTGGACCGCGGTAGTACGGGCGGATTATAGCCTCGAGCCAATCCGTTGGGCCGCGCCGGATGAGCGCGCACAAAAAGCCCTGCTTTAGCACAAAACCCCAAGTAGATAAACACTAGAAGAAACAAGGAGTTAATTCCAAGAGCTAACAGCATTTTCTGGATGCTCAAGCCGCCATAAAATATGAATTCAGCCATCCGGAAGAGTAAGCTCGCCGCGTTGAGCCAACAGGCTAGTGCTACCAGCATCCGAACTGTGCCACGTCCAACCAGTAGAGCAAGTGCGGCGCCGAAATAAAGAAATGCTCCGGCAATATGCCATGGAACCTCTCCAACAGCGGTGTTGAATGTGCTGCCAATCCACCAGCCAATCGAGACGACGGGGGCCAAAAAAGCAAAAATGTTGGTTACATGAATAGACCATGCCCAGTTCGATATAGCCAATTTATTGGTGACGTCAATCAATTCCACTCCATAGCAAAAGAGCCACGCACCACAGGATGCAAAGAATACGGCCAGGCCCATGCGCATCAGGTTTTTCCACACGGTGCCTCCCCTCCTTTACGCCGCTTCAGCGAATCCCAATTCTGATCTTCCTACTTCGCGGCACTATTTTGGAACTCGCGCGTTTGGGGAAGCCATCCGTTAAACTTCTTGACTGAAGCGGGAGGTTAGTTTGGTTATTCTTTGTGCCCTCGGTTGCCCGCGCATAACACGCACGGCGTGGCTGTCCCTCCGACAACCACCCGCCTCGAGATGTGGACCGCGCGCTTTGGGTGGAAAGCGATAAGAAATTGGTTTGAGTTTCCTGAAATCGTCCTCGTGAATGCCGCACAGGCCTGAAACTGGATCGCAATAAATTGAACCCGGCGTGCCA
>DASTPO010000267.1:0-8453 GCA_035762225.1 Candidatus Angelobacter sp. | reverse complement strand
GTGCGCCAAAGCTGGTTCAGCGATTTCGGCTGCGGGGACCGCCGGCGGTGGCGGTTCAACCTTGGCCGCCACGTGCGGAGCCTCGTCGGCCAGGTGGATTTCCTGCAGGTATGACGCGGGCGCAACCTCAGCGGCAGGGGTAACCTCGCGGACAGGCGCGACAACGCTGGCCGGACTGGCTTCAATCTGCGGCGGAGGCGCCTGCGGCTCTTCTTCTCTTTCCGCCGGAGCCAGACGTGAAATGCGCGCGAACAGTCCTTGCACTGAGGTCTGCATGGTGGCTTCGTCGGGCCACTGGTTGTAGAGAAACTTCTTGAGCGTATCTACCGCATCCAGGCAGATATCGATGATTTCTGCGCTGGGGCGCAGCTCGCCTTCACGCAGCCGGCCAATCAGGTCTTCCGCGCGGTGCGCCACGTGCGATATCCGGTGCAGTCCGACCTGCGCCGCCGATCCCTTCACCGTGTGCATGGCGCGCAGAAGCCGGTGCACCTGCTCCGCGCTGGGATTGGTTTCCAGCGAGAGCAGGCAGTGCGTCACCACCTGCAGATGCTCTTCCACTTCCGGAATGAAAAATTCCAGCACCTCGGCGGGAACTTCGCCATCCGCCGGCATAGGCTCGGGAACAAACTCGGGTTGCTGGGCCGGGGCCGCAGTCACGGGTGTCAATGCCGCCGCTACCGGTGTGCCTGCTGCCGCTTCCGCGGGTGCCGCTTGCGGTTTGGGTTCAGGCGGTGCGGCAACCGGGGTCTGGAACGCGAACGGATACCGCTGTTTGAACGCCAGAATGTCTTCTTCGGCTTCCGCGGCGTTAGCGCTGATCATGATCAAATCAGACTCAAGCAGCGCCACCCCTTCTGATATGAATTCCACCAGTGGCCCTGCGGCGTCGGCCGCGATGCTGGCATTCATGGCATATTGAAAGATGTGCGCCAGCTTGCCGGAAACTTCAGAGAACAGCGGGAACCCGTACGAGCCGGACGTGCCGGCAAGCGTGTGCGCGGCAATGTACAGGCGCTCCACATCCTCGGCGCGCGGATACGCGTCCTGGAGAATGCCGGAGTACTCCCGCAGGAATTGCAGTCGTTCTGACGCTTCCTGAAGGAATATCTCTACGAATTCTTGTCCTTGCCCGTTCAAGCTTTCTCCTGCGCCGTGGTTGCCGCCTTCGCCAGGTTCGCCGGCTTCTGGTAAATCCGCGCGTCGCGATACACGTGCGTGTCAAACTTTACGTCGGCGCGATTGATCGATTCCGCGTGGCCGAGAAACAGATACCCGCCCGGCTCCAGGTATTCATAAAAACGCTGGATCAGCTGCGCCTGCCGTTCTTCAGAAAAATAAATCAGCACGTTCATGCAGAAAATGAAGTCGAATTTGCCCATGTAGACCACCTGGGCCAGATTCATGGGAGCAAACGTAACCAGGTTGCGGATGCGCGGGCGCACCATATAGTGCTCGCCCGTTCGCGAGAAGTATTGCTCGCGCTGGCGCGGCGCCACTGACTCCAGGTCCCGCGCGTCATACACTCCGTGCTCGGCGTGGTCCAGCGCTTCACGGCTGATGTCGGTGGCCAGCACGTGAATGTTCCACGCGTCGGCAAACTCAATGGTGTCCGCCACCGTCATTGCAATGCTGTAAGCTTCCTCGCCCGTGGAGCAGCCGGCGCTCCACACGCGCAATGAGCGCGGGCTCTCCCAGAATTTCTTCATGTGCAGTTCCGGCAGGACCTTCTTCTCCAGCGCCTCATAAACCGCGGGATAGCGGAAGAACGATGTTTCCTGGGTCAGCAGCCGCTGCAACAGCGAGTCATATTCAACGTTGGAGTTCTTGATCAGGCGCAGGAGATCGGTGCCGTGGGTCAGTTTTCTGGCCTCCACATGCTCCATCACGCGGGTGGAGAAGAAGCGTTCGCGGGAACGGTCAAACAGGATTCCTGAGCGCACCTCGATCAGGCCGCGAATCTCGCTCAGCTCATGCTCGCTGACTGTTATCACTCCCCCTGCCATGTCTCTCCTCTTGTCCGGGTTCTATTTCCCAGGCCCTCACCGCTCTCTGCTTCTGTTACCGCCTCGACAGTGCCGGTGCGGCGCTGACTAACTCCGGCCGCGACTCGCCCGGTAGAGCGTTCGCGCCTGGCGTCGCGCCGGCAGCTACCCGGAACTGCGACAAAGCTTCGTTCAGCTGTTCTGACATGTGCACCAGCTGTTCCACGGTGCGTGACGTCTGTCGCGCGCCCTGTGATGTCTGCCGGGTGATGTTGGAGATGATCTGCATCGCGTTGGCCACGCCTTCCGTCCCGCGCACCTGCTGCTTGGAAGCCAGCGAGATTTCCTGGACCAGCTCCGCCGATTGCCGCACCACGCTCGAGATCGCGTCCAGCGCCTTGCCTGCCTGGTCGGCCAGCTTGGCTCCGATCTCCACTTCCCTGGTGCCTTCTTCCATCACGATCACGGCGTCATTTGTTTCCGCCTGGATGGCTTTGATCAGTGCGGCAATGTCCTTGGTCGCGGCGCGCGAGTGCTCGGCCAGCTTGCGGACCTCGTCGGCGACCACCGCAAATCCGCGGCCTGCTTCTCCGGCTCGCGCCGCTTCAATGGCGGCGTTCAGCGCCAGCAGGTTGGTCTGCTCGGTGATGTCGTTGATCACGTTGACGATTTCGGAGATTTCCAGCGAGCGATCGCCCAGCGCCTTGATGCGCTTGGCTGTCGCCTGCACCGAGGAACGGATGCGCTGCATGCCTTCCAGCGTGTCCCGCACCGAGCGGTTGCCCTGCTCGGCGGCGTCCAGCGCGCGGCGCGCGGCTTCCGCGCTGGCTTCCGCGTTGTTCGATACCTGTTTCATCGAAACCGTAAGCTGCTCCACGGCCGATGAAGTATTGGTGATTTCCTGGTCCTGCTGGATGGCGCCGGTGGACATCTCTTCCGACGCGATCAGGATCTCGTTGGCGCTCGACTGCACGTCGATGGCGGCCTTGCGCACGCGCTCCAGCACCTTGGCGAAGTTATCGAGCATGTAGTTGACTGAGTCCACCACGTTGCCCAGCGCGTCATTGCTGACGCGGCCGCGCAGGGTCAGGTCGCCGCGGGCAATCTGGCTCACGATGGTCAGGAATTCGGTCACGCTCTTTTGCAGGTTCTCCTGGGCTTCCTGGTTGAACACGGCGCGCGAGGAATTCTCCGCGGCGCGGTTCAGATGCTCAGCGATAAAGCCGAAGTCGTCCGCTGCTTCCACCGCCACGCGCGTGCGATAGTCGCCCTGGGAAAACCGCTCGGAGAAATCCGAGAGCCGCTTCACCGGATCCAGCACACGGTTGGCGAGACGAAAAATGGTGAAGGCCAGCGCCATTACCGCCAGTGTCAGGGCCAACACCAGCTTGATGCCGGCCGATCCGCTGGCGCTGGGCGCGTCCAGAATGCCCACGCCGCCCGCCAGTTTGCCGGCGTTGAACCCCAGCATCAGCACGGCAATCAGGGCAACCGCGTTAGCGCCAACCACCACCCACAGGGTCGAACTCAAACGACCTTTCATAACCATCACTCCTGTTGCTCTGCCCGAACACCGCAGAGCTCTCAAAAAACTTAGTCACCCTCAACGCTTCTTGCGGCCGTTCCGCGCGCTTGCGCTTCGCGACCAATCTCCTGCGTAAAACTCAAATCACCGGGACGGGATACGTCTCGGTTAACTTCTTCAAATTCAGCGCCAGCGCCAGCCGGTCCTCATGCCGCAGCATCCCGCAGCAGTGCGGGACCTCGCGCGGGGCTTCATCCACCAGCAGCGGCTCTGACGTACTGCACGTCCCAATCACCTCGTCCGCGGCGATGCCGATCCGCAGATCGTCACGATCTCCCTCGCCCTTCAGGCTCGCCACCACCACGTGCTTTGGCTGCATGTCAGCGCGGCGTCCCTCGGTCAGCGCAATATCCACCACCGGCACAATCGATCCCCGGAGGTTGAATATGCCCATCAAAAACGTGGGCGCCAGCGGGACCCGCGTCAGGTTCGGCCACTCCACAACCTCCTCCACGTCGAGAACGGAAAAGCAGAAGCGCTCGCGCCCGGCGCGAAAGATGCAGTACTGCCGCTCCGGCTCCGCCTGGGGCAGCAGTTCCATCTGCTCCGCTTCCGGCGATAGTGGTTCGAGTTGTTGCTGTTCATCCGGCATAATTCAAAACCTGAAACGTCTCAATGCTTTCCCACCAGGCTTCGCACGGTTCCCAAAAGTTCTTCGTTCGAAAACGGTTTCACCACGTAGCCGTCCGCGCCCTGCTGTTTGGCCCAGAACTTGTCGCTGTCGGTGTTTTTGGAACTCACCATCACCACCGGGATGCGCGCATACACGGCGTTGCCCTTCAGCTCGCGGCAGGCCTGGAAGCCGTTTCGCTGCGGCATCACCACATCCATCAGGATCAGGTTGGGGTGCTCCATGTCGATCATCTGCTCCAACCGCATTGGGTCATGCACGGCCACTGACATGTAGCCAGCACGGTCCAGCATGGATTGCATCAGCCTGACCTCGGCCGGTGAGTCATCGACAATCAGAATCTTCGTCAAAACAGACAGACCCCTACCTTTTGTATCCATAGGAGTACTGCAATTCCCCAGCCAAGTCGTGTCAGGGAGCGTGAGCAGCTAACTCTTTATGATTCAGCTAATTAGATTTGGTGGAAGCCAGCTTAGTGAGCGGTGGCAGCTACGTGAGACAGTCTTTCTGTCTCAGCTTGAGACACTTTCTCAATCGCTGCGGTCTCGGCTGACGAAAATCTTTGCATGATCTGGTGCATGTGCAACGCCATCTCCTGGATGGTCTGCAACTGGTCGCGGGCGGAATCAGGAAGCTGTTGCCCGTCCAGCAAAAGCAGCTCCGCATTGCCCAGCACTGAGGTTAGCGAGTTATTGAGATCATGGCGGATATCAACCATATAACGCCCCAGCGCGGCTCCATGAGCCGTGGAAAGCGCTGCTTGCTCCGTGCGGCGCAGGCGCGCCAGGAGGTCCACCCGTTTCAGACATTCCGCCGCCAGAAGAATCACGGCGTCAACCCAGCCTTCGTGTTGACCGAGAGCCAATATCCTCGGCCTTTCCGCCTTCAAAGCTCTTAGCTCTACCGCGTCTTTTAGAACGCAGATGACAGGCCTATCTCCGGTGTCCACCAGTTTCAGCACGGAAGCCAATCGTTTGTTCAGCACCGGCC
Organism: Candidatus Angelobacter sp.; assembly: GCA_035762225.1. Taxonomy (GTDB): domain Bacteria; phylum Acidobacteriota; class Terriglobia; order Terriglobales; family Acidobacteriaceae; genus Angelobacter. The sequence goes on along the minus strand of DASTPO010000267.1, from coordinate 3,262 downwards.
CGACTACAGCAAGATCAAAATTGCCTTCCGCAATCCCGCCCAAATCGTCCGTGCTTCTCGCGACCACGGAAGACAAGGCATGATCGGCCTTCCATGCAGTCATCAGGTCGCGGATAAAATCCGGATCGTCGGCAATCACTACTACACGCGAATCGGGCACTTCTACTCCACTTATCCCGCCAGCTTCTCTGTTTCCGTTATTAGTGACAACAGGCGCTTTGCGGTGGCGGCCAGGTTCACGGCCGCGTCAATATTCTTGGCTTCTTTGGCTTTCTCGACGTGCTCTTTCATTTCGGCTACCTGAGCGCGCGCAATATCCATGGCCGCGGCCAGGTCTGTTGGTTCGTTCTTCTTGTGGCGCTCCACGCAGACATGCAGGATGGTGCGCGCCGCCACGGTGCGCTGCAAGGCCCGCGCCGTAGCGTCTTCCTGCGCAAATGCCTGCGCCTCCCAGGTGGCGATCAACAGCTTGCATCCGCCCAGCACGATGGCTGAAACCGAAGGTGAATTCTTGGCCGGCACCGATTGCAACTGCTCGGCTATATCGGCCACGCAGCGCGAAAGATAACTTTCCTCTTCAGCCTGCTCTTCCGCGCTCGGCGGAGTACCCGGCTCCGACACTTGCGGCCGGGAGATCAAATCCGGCGCTTCAACCTCTGCCGGAGCTTTCTCCGCAATCTGTGGCGCAGGATCTTCTACTCTGACGGCTTGAATCTGGAATTCCTTGACTTGCGACGCTTCCGCAATTTCTGGTTTCGGTTCGGGGGCCATTGCCACCGCTGCGACAGCTTCTGGCGCTTGCACTGCCGCCTCTGGAACGGTCGCGGGCATGGGTGGCGCTGGTGGCGGCGTGACTTCAGCCGCGTTGGCTCCTGCGCTTTCCAGCGTCATCTGCAAAGCATGCCGCAGCAGGATCAGTTGCAGGAATGAGGATCCCCCTGAATATGGCGCGCGGAAAGGAGTCTTCCACTGGTGTACCACGTGGCGTACCTGTTCCAGCGATTCGCTTTCGGTGAGCCCCGCGTCGCGGCAATCCACGGTGGTAAATCCCAGTTGTTCCAGTTTGTTTACAGCCGACCGGATGGCGTGCAGGTCCAGATGCATGGCGCGGAAAAAAGCGCGCCGCGCAAGAAAATTGAAGCGGGTAAACGCCACCAGGTAACCCGGCTCAAAATAGGCGTCGCCTACCGCCAGTTTCAGCTCACGCACTTCCTGCAGAGCGCCCGAATTTTGCAGCTCTTCCAGGCTGTTGGACTCATTCAGCTTTTGCAGCTTCTCATCCAGGCTGGCTGCCCATTCCGGAAAGCTCTGTGCTGTCTTGCCGGTGGCTGCGGACAACACCCGGGCCACCTCCTCCAGCGCCGTGTCGTTCATTCCCTGCGGAGCGCAGTGGGCGAAGTATTGCACCAGAAGAAAATCGATTTTGTCCTTGTCTGCCTCGGTTTTTTCTTTTTTGTCCAGATGACGGACTATGAGGTAACGCAGGTTCTCTTCGTTTTGCAGGCTGGTGCTTTGCAGCAGCTGCCGCATCTGCCACACCTGCACGTGCTGGTCAATCTGGTCGAACCATTGCTGCACCCGCTCCACGGCATCCGCGTCTGCGCGGTCAGCAGCCCCTTCCAGTTCCGGACACGCCGGCATTCCCAGTTCGAAGGTCCGGTCAAGCTCGGTATAGACGGCATACAGGCGGCGCGCGGCGCGCCAGAATTCCGCAACATCACCTAAGTTGGCTGTAGCAGTGGTTGTCATGTTTTTGAGACCGCGTGAAATCTTCTTCAGCCGCGGTTCTCAGCTCCTATCAACATCTTGAGTTTTCACCCCACCCGCCAGAGATGCCGGAATTCATCGCTGGTTTGCAACTTCAGTCAGGCGGCATCGGCGCATAGCTCGACCGCGCCGCTCAACAACTTAGCTGAAACACTTAGAGCAATACCCCGGCCAAAGCGGGCAAAGACTAACCTGTTGATTCGGAAGATGCAAATTACTGCACAAGAACCGCTGGTGTGGAGAAACGTCTCAGGATGAAACAGCGTCTCAGGCAGGACCGTCTCACAAGGCAGCTGACGCGCCCTTGCTGAGGCCGATGTTATATCGCTTCAGTTTGCGATACAGTGTCGCGCGGCTGATGCCAAGCATCTTCCTGGCTCGCGCCTTGTCGCCGTTAACCTGTTCGAAAACACGCTGGATCGTGTCCCGCTCCAGCTCTTCCAGGTCAGTGTTGGCCGCCAGAATCCGCTCCTGCGCCGCCTGCGGTGCAGCCGCCGGTTCCGTTTCCTGCTGCGCGCGCAACGCCGGAGGCAGGTCTGCGATGTCAATCAACTCCTGGCTGCCCAACGCTACCGCGCGTTCAATGCAATTCTCCAGTTCACGGACGTTCCCCGGCCAGTCATATTGCAGCATGCACTTCATGGCTGCGGACGTGACGGCAATCGTCTTGCCGGGCGCAAACCGATCGAGGAAATAATGCACCAGCGCTGTTATGTCCGATCTTCGATCGCGCAATGCAGGCAGATGCAGCGTGACCACGTTCAGGCGGAAATACAGGTCTTTGCGGAAGGTGCCCGCTTTCTGCGCGGCTTCCAGGTCACGGTTGGTGGCGGCGATGACCCGCACGTCCACCTTGATCTTCTGGTTGCTGCCCACGGGGCGCACTTCTTTCTCCTGGAGCACGCGCAAGAGCTTGGCCTGCAACTCCTGGGTCAGCTCGCCTATCTCATCGAGGAAGATCGTTCCTCCGTTCGCCGATTGGAACAGGCCTTCCTTGGAGCGCAATGCTCCGGTGAACGCGCCTTTTTCATAGCCGAAAAGCTCGCTCTCAATCAGAGTGGGCACCAGCGACCCGCAGTCCACGGCAACAAACGGCCGTTTGGCCAGCAGCCCGCGATAATGAATGGCTCGCGCCACCAATTCCTTGCCCGTGCCGCTCTCGCCCGTAATCAGCACCGGCGTGCGTGTGTCCTTGAGCCGCGCCACCATCCGCAACACATCCTGGATCTTACTGGACGACCCAACAATTCCGTTCAACTCCATCTCCGTGCTGACGCGATCACGCAGGAACTGGTTTTCCGCCACCAGGTTGACCTTCTCGGCCATGCGCTGCAGCAGAAGTTTCAGTTCCTCAATGCGGAAGGGCTTGGTGATGTAATCGTATGCGCCGAGCTTCATGGCCTGGACCGCGGTTTCAATGGAGCCGTGGCCCGTCATGATGGCAATTTCCGTGCGCGGCAAAAGCTGCTTTACCCGCGGCAGAAATTCCAGGCCG
>DASTPO010000266.1:0-6493 GCA_035762225.1 Candidatus Angelobacter sp. | reverse complement strand
AACATGACCGAATCGAACTTGCGGGCAATCTCCGCCACCGGTTTCTTCATGGCTGTGGCGGCATTAAAGATGCGCGCGCCGTCCAGGTGCACGGGCAAGCCCATCTCATGCGCGCCGTCGCAAATCTCGTCGGCCACGTCTTGAGGAAACACCGTCCCGCCAGCCAGGCTGCCGGTGTTCTCCAGTTCAATCAGTCCGGTCTGGGCGCGATAGTAGGCGGGCGGCGCGATCTTCTTCTTGATCTGCGCCCAGGTGATCACACCGTCTTCGCCATAAACCGTGCGCGGCTGGCAGCCGGAAAACGCGGCCACCGTGGCCGATTCCAGGTTGATGAAGTGCGCGCGCTCCTCACAGATGATCTCCTGCCCGTGCTGCGTATGGCAGCGGATGGCCACCTGGTTGCCCATGGTGCCGGTGGGCACAAAGATCGCGGCTTCTTTCTGGAAGATCTGGGCCGCGCGTTCCTGCAGGCGATTGACCGTGGGGTCTTCACCGTAAACGTCGTCGGCGACCTCGGCTTCCGCCATGGCGCGGCGCATCTCCGGCGTGGGCTGGGTGACGGTGTCACTGCGCAGATCGATGGCGCGTTTTACCGGCCGGTCTTCAGATTGAGTGCGTTCAGGTTGAGCAAGCTTCGACATTTTGTTTTGAGCACCTGCTTCTGTTTTTGGATAGCGAGACAAGTATCAGGGCACGACTTCAGTCGGGCCAACAACGGCTGCGTTTGATTTGGGCTTTAGCCCCTGCCCGCCGATGAATCTCTCAAACACCTCATTCGACAGCAGCCGCCCGCGCGAGGTCAAATGCAGGTTGTCGTCAGCGAGCAACAACAGTTCTTCCGCCTCCAGTTCGCGAATCGCCGCATCATATTGCCGGACCGCGTCGCCAAACTCTGCCCGCAACTGCGCCAGGTCCACGCCGCGATTCAGCCTGAGTCCAAGGAAGAAACTTTCCTCCAAAGCCTGCTCCCGGCGGACCACCGTAGCTTTGAGTTCCGCGCCCGCAAAGAATCCATCATAGTTGTCGGTGGTGGCAAAGCGCACGCTCTCGGCTTGGCCAGTGCGAGAAGGCAGCATCGAGTGGGCGTCTACGCCAAAGCCGAGATACGGCTGGCGGGTCCAGTATTTCAAGTTGTGCCGCGACTCAAAACCCTCGCGCGCGAAATTGGAGATCTCATACTGCGCGACTCCGGCAGCATTCAAGCGGTCGCACGCCGTTTCATAAAATTCCGCGGTCAGGTCGTCGTCGGGAACAAAGTGCGCGTGGTATTTGGCGCCGCCGGCCATCAGCTCGCGCCCCAGGCGCGAGTCTTCGTCGACTTCAAGCATGTAGATGCTCACATGCGGCACGGAGGTCGCAATGGCCTGCTGCACCGAGTACTCCCAGCTCTCGCGCGTCTGGTGCGGCAGCCCGGCGATGAGGTCAACGTTGATGTTGCTGATGCCGGCCTTGCGCAGCCGGTTGATGTCGTCGAGCGTTTTATCTCGCGTGTGCAACCGCGCCACCGAAGCGGCTTCTTTATCCACAAAGGACTGCACGCCCAGGCTCACGCGATTCACGCCGCACGTCACCAGAGTCTGGATGATGTCGTCAGTCAGCGTGCCCGGCGCGCACTCCACGGTGACCTCAGCCTTCGGCAGCACCTTGAATTCCTGCCGCAACGCGAAGAAAAGTTTCTTCAGCTCGTCGGGCGGCAGCAGGCTGGGCGTGCCGCCGCCGAGATAGATTGAATCCACCGATTCAGGAATCTGCGCTTCAAACTCTTCTGCGTGTGTCCGGATTCCCCGCATGTCCTCGATCACCCGCTCCACGTAACGCGCCATCTGCCCGGCGGAGAACACGCCTGAGGCGAAGTTGCAGTAGCTGCACTTCGAACGACAGAACGGGACCGAGATGTAGATCCCTGAATGCATAGATTTGTTAAACCTTGTCTCCCGGGCGCATAAATCCTGCATCAATTATAGAATCGGATTATGCTAAAACGGGCTGTAATCACAGGCATGGGCGTGGTCAGCCCGAACGGAATCGGCAAGACGGCTTTTTGCCGCGCCATTCTTGACGGCAAGAGCGGCGTAAAACTCATCTCCCGCTTTGATACGTCCGATCTTACGGTAAAGATCGCCGGCGAAATACAGGACTTCAACGAGCTTGACTGGATTGACGCCAAGGAGCGCAAACACGTATCGCGCTGCGTGCCGCTGGCGGTGGCGGCTTCCACGGAAGCTCTGAAAGACGCTGGCCTCGATCCCGGGAAAATGTCGATCGAGGAAAAGCGCGAGATCGGCGTGGTGCTGGGCACAGGCGGCGGCGCGCATGATTTTTCTGACGCGCAATACCACATGTATTACGCAGGCAAGGTAAAGCAGATCAGCATTTTCAGCATTCCCAGCGGGACCATGGGCACCATGTCGAGCGAGGTCAGCATGCGCTTTGGCTTTCGCGGCCTCAGCCAAGTGGTGACCAGCGGCTGCACCTCGTCCACGGACGCCATCGCCTACGCCACGCGCCAGCTCCAACTGGGCACGCTGCCCATGATGCTTGTCGGCGGCGTGGACTCGCCTCTGGCGTGGGGCATTATGCGGGGCTTCATGTTCATGCGCATCATGACCGAATCCTGGAACCATGCCCCGGAGCGCGGCTCGCGTCCGTTCAATCTTGATCGCGACGGCTTTGTGCTGGCCGAAGGCTCGTGGATGTTTGTGTTGGAAGAGTATGAACATGCCCGCGCGCGCGGCGCGCACATCTATGGCGAGATCGCCGGATATGGCTCGACCTGTGAGGCGTTTCATCGCGTGCGCCTGGTCGAGGGCGGCGAAGAGCCCGCCCGCGCCATTGGGCTGGCCATGAAGGAAGCCGGCATTTCTCCCGCGGACGTTCAGTATGTAAACCTGCATGGGACCTCCACCGAACTCAATGACCGCATCGAAACCGCCGCGCTCAAGCTGGCGCTGGGTGATCAGGCTTACAAGGTGCCGATGTCGGCGCTGAAATCACAAATCGGCCATCCGCAGGGCGCGTGCGGAGCGGCAGGAATTGCGGCCACGCTGATTGCCATGCGGCACAACCAGATTCCGCCCACCATCAACCTGGAAAAGCCCGATCCGCAGTGCGACCTTGACTACGTGCCTGAGGTCGGGCGCGCGGCGCAGATTGAGCACGCGGTGTGCAACTGTATCGCGTTCGGATCGAAGAACTCCGCGCTGGTGCTGCGGCGCGTAAGCTAACCGACGCCGAAAACATCGGCGGGGCAATCTGACTGAATCTTTTGCTCCCCTGTTTCACTCCATATCTTCTACTGGCTTGGCTCGCGGGTGCTCGCAGCCTGCTTTAGAATGGGTATCAGGGCTTTACTCAGAAGACGTTTTCTCATAAGACATGGCGCAGGAAGAAGAGGTACTAGGCAAAGCGTATGACAGCCGCCTGATGAAGCGGCTGCTCGGCTATTTACGGCCTTATAAGTGGCAGGTGATAGTCGCGCTGACCTCTATCGTCATGAAGGCGGGAGCCGACGTCTCCCTTCCTTATCTCACCAAAACGGCCATCGACCGGTATCTTTCCTCCGCCAGCCTGCACAACCATGGCTTCCTTGACCGCTTTCTCAGCGCGCAGCCGCTGATCGGCATCGCGCAGCTTGGGTCGATCTATCTTGCCCTGCTGCTGATCGGCTTTGGACTGGAGTACACGCAGACCTACCTGATGCAGTGGACCGGGCTGAAAGTGATGTTCGACCTGCGCAAGGAAATCTTCCGCCACCTCCAGCACATGCACATCGGGTTCTTTGACAAAAATCCGGTGGGCCGGCTGGTAACGCGCGTTACCACCGACGTCGACGCGCTGAATGAAATGTTCACCTCCGGCGTGGTGGCGATTTTTGAAGATGTCTTCGTGCTGGTCGGGATTCTGGTGATCATGTTGTCCATGAGCTGGTGGCTGGCGCTGATCACATTCTCAGTGCTGCCGTTTATCTTCTGGGCGACCATGGTTTTCCGCAAATCGGTGCGCGACTCCTACCGCCGGATCCGCACCGCGATCGCCCGCATTAATTCCTACCTGCAGGAGCACGTTACCGGCATGGCGGTATTGCAGCTCTTCAACCGGGAAAAGCGCGCCTATCAGGTTTTTGACCGCGTCAACGCCCAGCACATGGACGCATTCAAAGACGCCATCATGGCCTACGCTCTTTACTACCCCGTGGTGGAAATCCTTTCCAGCTTCGCCATTGCGCTGGTGATCTATTACGGCGGGCATGGCACGCTCCGCAGGGCGGTCGGCATTGGAACACTGACGGCCTTCATGCAATACGCCCAGCGCTTCTTCCGCCCTATCCAGGACCTGAGCGACAAATACAACATTCTGCAGTCCGCCATGGCGTCCAGCGAGCGCGTCTTCAAACTGCTGGACACGCCGGTGGAGATTACCTCCCCGGCGCAGACTCTTGCAGCCACCGGGCGCGGACGAATCGAGTTTGACCACGTCTGGTTCGCCTACCGCCAGCTGGAATCGCCGGACGACAAGCCGTCTGTTCCGGAAGCCGGCAGCAATGGCCACGGCCATCCCGGAGATTACGACTGGATTCTCCGCGACGTTTCTTTCACCATTGAGCCGGGTGACAGCGTGGCGATTGTCGGCCATACCGGCGCCGGCAAGACCACCATCATCTCGCTGCTCATGCGCTTTTACGATATCCAGAAAGGCGCAATCCGGATTGACGGCGTCGATATCCGCCAGATGGACCTGACTGACCTGCGTCGGCGCTTCGGCGTAGTTCTGCAGGACCCGTTCCTCTTTACCGGCACCATCGAAAACAATATCCGTCTGGGCTCTACCTGGATCACCGATGAGCAGATTGAGACCGCGGCGGAAAACGTCAACGTGGCTGATTTCGTCCGTTCTCTGCCTCTGGGATTCCGCTCACCGGTCATGGAACGCGGCAGCACGATGAGCACCGGCCAGAAGCAGCTCATCTCCTTTGCCCGGGCACTGGCCCACGACCCTAAGATCCTGGTACTGGACGAAGCCACCTCCAGCGTGGACACCGAAACGGAAATCCGCGTGCGCGCAGCGCTCAACCGCATGGTGGAGGGCCGCACCTCGGTCATCATCGCCCACCGCCTTTCGACGATCCAGCGCGCGGACAAGATCATCGTGATGCACAAAGGCAAGGTGCGCGAGATCGGCACGCACCAGGAGCTGCTCAGCCAGCGCGGCATTTACTGGAAGCTCTACCAGCTCCAGTACAAAGACCAGGAACTGGGCGTGGCGCAGCCGCAAGTCGGGGCAGACGATTAAATCCCACAGCCAATCCCGCAGACGAATGTAAAATGCTCGATGCGGAATGGTCTTTCACCCGCAAAATTTTGACTCTAATCATGATTCATCGCGCAGTCACAATCAGCCTGTTGTTTTTCGCGATCAGTCCCGCCATGATCGCCACGCCTCCGGGCTACGCATCGCGGACCGAAAAGGTAAAGACCGGCTTTGCCCGACTGAAGGCCAATCCCAATGATCCTGCCGTGCAGGCGCTCTACATAAAGGCCTTCCCGCGCGATTATCAGGAATTCCTGGCTTTATTTGGCTCCGGCGGCTCATTGGCCGACGGCTATGAATGCGACTACATCTTTGCCATCTCCAGCCTGCAGGCCGGCCATTCAGCCCAGGTTGGCCGCCTACTGGTTCAGCTGAGCAAGGATGCTGAGGACCACCAGCGCGCCCCCAGCTGTTTTCAGCACGTCGTGGCCACCTACGGCAGCCAGTACACCCGGCCATTTGCGGCTTTTATCCATAAGCTGTCGCCCCGCGAACGCGAACAGCTGATCAATTTTCTCGCCGACGCGGACGTTGTGACCTATCCCCATTACCAGCGCATTATCAGAAACCTGCAACAGCTCAACCAGGGCGAACTGGCAAAGCAATTCCAGCAGGCTCATGCCGCGCGGTCCCACAAATAAGCGCTGGAATCAGAATCCCGGTCATCATCCCGATCTTCCTTTCAAGGTATCCCACCGTTCCCTAGCGCGAACGCCAGCCGAGCGGGAGTGGATGGTGGCGAGGGCGAGTGGACGATACCCCCCGGCGGGCTACAATCTCCACCATGTTTCGCACCCGATTCAAAAAGGAAATCGTCGCCGAATTTCAGCCGCCCGTCCGGGCCGGCCGCAGGCAGAAGGTGATCATCCTGTGCGACGGAATGCCCGGCATCCCGCGAAAACAGCCGCTGATGGCGTTTCTGGTGAACAAGGGCTACTGGGTGTTTTACCCGCGCTATCGAGGTGCCTGGGAAAGCGACGGCCAGTTTCTGGCGCGGTCGCCACATCAGGACGTGCTTGACCTGATTGGCGATCTGCCTCGCGGTTTCCGTGAGTTGGCTTTCGGCCGCCGGTTCGCAATCCAGCCGGATCAGATATTCGTGATCGGCGGCAGCTTTGGCGGGGCCGCGGCGCTGCTGGCCTCGCTCGATCCCCGGGTCAATAAAGTAATAGCCAACTGCCCGGTG
>DASTPO010000265.1:0-4786 GCA_035762225.1 Candidatus Angelobacter sp. | reverse complement strand
AGGCCCTTGGCGACGCTCTGGACCTCAAGGACGCGGAAACCGAAGGCCACTCCAAACGGGTCACGGCGTTTACCATTGCGATTGCCCGCGCCATGGGTCTTTCCGGTGAAAAAATCCGCGTGATTGCCCGCGGCGCTTTCCTGCATGACATCGGAAAAATGGCGATTCCGGATGCGATTCTACGCAAGCCCGGAGCGCTGACTGAAGCGGAAACGGAAATCATGCGCGAGCACTGTTTCCGCGGCTACCAGATGCTCAAGAAGATCCCGTTCCTTTCCGAAGCCGCCGAGATTGTTTATGCGCACCAGGAGCGTTTTGACGGCACCGGCTATCCCCGCGGCATGAGCGGAGAGGCCATTCCTCTGGGCGCCAGAATTTTCTCCGTCGCGGACACGCTGGACGCTATTACCTCTGACCGCCCTTATCGCGCTGCCCAGACCATCCAGGTAGCGCGCGAGGAGGTAGAACGCTTTTCCGGACGGCAGTTCGACCCTGAAGTGGTGCGGGTATTTATGGAAATGCCGGATACCATCTGGGAAGACCTGCGCAAAGAGATCAACTCGCAGATTTACCGCTTCACTTACCCCATTAAACCCGTGGCTGTGATGGCTGCCAGCACCACCGGCCGGACCACTTAGGCTCCTTCCTTCAGCATCGCGACCCGCGGCTCATGCGGATGCATTTTCACGCGAAACCAAATAGAATCGCCTCTGGTCTGAAAGGTTGGACTTTATGGCTGTGCTCACGGACGCGGAAGTCCGGCAGGCAATTGCATCGCTTCATGGATGGCAGCAGAACGGGACTGCGATTCAGCGGGTTTTCCGCTTTCCTGATTTCAAGGCGGCAATGCAGTTCGTGAATAAAGTGGCCGACGCGGCCGAACAGGCCAACCACCATCCCGATATCGACATTCGCTACAACACGATCACCATGGCCCTGGTGTCTCACGACTCCGGAGGCGTGACCCAGCGGGATGTGCAGATGGCGGCAGTGATCAACAAAATAGCGGGGTAGTTGCTAGCCGGCCTGGGATTGCTCGAGGGCTTCCGAAACGCGATCCAGGTTGCGCTGAATCATTTCCAGCTGTTCTTCACAGAACTTGTTGAACTCGCCCAGGGGGTCGCCGTGCTCCACCAGGTGATCAAACGCGCGGCGCAGGCGTTCACGGCCCTTTTCGCTGGCAAACATCAGTCCAAGTCCACTCAACCCTAGTACGGTTACAGGCAAAAACCAGTTCTTCATTGAAGTTCCTCGTTGGGGGGAACACAGTGACTAGCATTTCATATGATGCTTGAAATCTCTCTCGAATTGGACTTTCGTACAGTTACTTTGGTAATGTCCGGATTCCCGCCATCCCTGCCGCAAAATCTCCTGCACGGGAAGGCAGCTTTTCCGCACTGGAGCAGCATCTCACTCACCAAGCATTTTTACATACTCATTTGAGGTGAAACGCCATGAAGGCAAAGTCGGCAGCCTCCGTTTGCGCCGTCGTGTTGGCGTTGGCATGGGGTGCACTTTCCCAGGACAACGTGAACGGCAGCCAGAATGACCAGAATCCCGTCCTAAAGACGCGTCCTCGCGACGACAATAACAATCCTCCACCGCCGCCGGGATCCGGGTCAACCATCGGCCAATCCGGTAATTCGGGGCAGATATACGGCGCGCCTCCAAACGCCATCCCGGATGGCACGCGCTTCATCATCAAGCTGAAAGACACGCTGGATACCAAAAAGATGGAGCAGGGCAAGCATTTCAAGGCCGAATTACGCGAAGATCTGACCACCCCGAGCGGGTTGCTAATCCCGCGCGGACGCTCTGTAAAGGGGCATGTCGGCACTTTTGAGCACGGCTTTACCGGTTCCAAGATGCAGCTCGCGCTCGATGAAATCGAGACCCGCAACGGCTGGGTGCCGCTGATCGGGACCGTCACGGGCGTCCCCGGCGATCCTTCCATCAAGGCCACTGGCGAGGAAGGCGAAGTCTATCGCAAGGGCCCCGATAAGAGGAAAGTAGTAACCAACGCCGCCATTGGCGCGGCCGTGGGCGCTGCGTCAGGCGCTGCTATTGGCGGACATAAGGGCGCTGCTGTTGGCGCGATCGCCGGTGCAGGTCTTGGAACCGGCACCAGTTTGCTGTTCAAAGGTGGCGAGATGAAGCTGGACAAAGGAACGCAACTTGAAGTCCGGCTTGATCGCGACCTGGTGGTTCCCACCCGCTAATTTGACACAAAATTGGTCCGCAAGGGATTGGCAATTTTGATTTGTCAACCCTTTGCGGGCCAAAAGTGTTTGCCGCGTACCTGTGCAAGCAATAGCAAAGATTCTTTAAGATTTATGTTCTGGCGAACATTGCGGCCAAAATGTGTGTCTAATCGGATATGGCACAACGCATGCCAGTACGGCGCTCCGGGACTGCCGGCAATATCTTCGGCTGGTTCATGCTTGCCATCGTTATTCTTCTTCTGCTCCTAATGGTTTATTTCAAGAACCATCAGGGTTCAGGGCCGCTGCCGCCCACCCCTCAGGGCGTCCTGCACTTCTGATTTGCCCTTTTTTGATCTCCCAGCTACACTCACCTGTTTTCTGCAGTCACGTCTAAGAGATCACCACTGATCCAGCGGGAGTCGTCATGATGCTGCGTCGCGCTTTGCCCTTTTGCGTTGTTGTACTGTGTTTCTTTTCAATCTGTTCATTCGCGCAGCAACGGAACCGTGGCGAGCGCCCTGCTCCAACGCCGGCCGCGAGTCCGGCAGATGCGGCCAAGCCCAGCGCTTCTCCGGCGGCTGACGCCAAGAAAGAAGCTCCTGAGCAGCCACCCGTGGTGACACACCATGAAATCCATGTAGGGGGCAAGACGCTGCGTTACACCGCAACCACCGGGCTCATGCCGCTCAAAAACAACGACACCGGCGAGGTGGAGGCGCACATTTTCTATATCGCTTACACCCTGGACGGGCAGAATGAGCACCGCCCGCTTACGTTTTCCTTCAATGGCGGCCCGGGCTCGGCTTCCGTATGGCTGCACATGGGCGCCATCGGGCCCAAGCGAGTCCGCATGCAGCCGGATGGCATGATGCCGCCGCCGCCCTACCAGTTAGTTGACAACGAGCAAACGTGGCTGGACCAGACCGACCTGGTCTTCATCGATCCCGTTGGGACCGGTTACAGTCGCGCAGTCAAGAGAGACCAGACAAGAAAATTCCTGGGCCTGCGCGGTGACATTGAGTCTGTGGGCGAGTTCATCCGCCTGTACCTTGGACGCTATGAGCGCTGGTCATCCCCGCTCTTCATGGTGGGTGAGAGCTATGGCACCACACGCGCCGCCGGCCTCTCCGGCTACCTGGTGGAACACGGAATCGCATTCAACGGCATCATGCTGATATCGAGCATTTTGAATTTCCAGACCACCGATGGCTCACCGGGAAACGATCTTCCTTACATCCTCTTTTTGCCGACCTATGCGTCTGCCGCGTGGTATCACAAAAAACTTGCGCCGGAGCTGGAGCAGAATTTCGACAAGTTGCACGCCGAGGTTGAGCAGTGGGCCGCCGGCCCTTACGCGGACGCCCTGGCCAAGGGTGATCGCCTGACGCCCCAGGAACGGCAAGACGTGATTGACCATCTGGCGCGCTACACCGGCCTGAGCAAGACCTATATCGACCAGAGCAATCTCCGCATTGAAGAATCCCATTTCACCAAAGAGCTTTTGCGCGACCAGCGAAAGACGATCGGGCGGCTCGATAGCCGCTTCATCGGCACTTCAAGTTCTGACATTGACGAGAGCGCCAGTTTTGATCCCAGCATGAGCGCGATTCGCCCACCCTATACCGCCATGTTCAACCAGTACGTGCGCAGCGAACTGGGCTACAAGTCCGATCTCGAGTATTACATTCTTGGCGGCGGGTTCCGTTTTGATGAATGGGACTGGGGCGTACAGCGCGGCGGCTTCCCTGATACCGCGCGCTCACTGAAAGACGCTTTCGACAAGAATCCGTTCATGAAGCTCTTTGTGGGTTCGGGATACTTCGACCTGGCAACGCCATACTTCGCCACGCAATACACGCTCAACCACATGGCGCTGGATAAGGACCAGCATGCTCGCGTTACGCTGGGCTACTATGGCGCGGGACACATGATGTACATCCAGGATTCGTCACTGGGAGAATTAAAGAAGGATGTCAGCGCGTTTATGGCGAACGCGTTGAAGTAGCTGAATCGCTGCGTGAGATCGCCGCAATGGCCCTGGCCCAGGTCCTAACTGTTCTTACCAAACGGCTGCTCTAAATCGGGGCTTTGCGGCGTAAACAGCTCCGCTCCGTTCTCTGTAATGTGCATATCGTCTTCCAGGCGAACGCCGAATTCGTCGCGAATGTAGATTCCCGGCTCGTCGCTAAAACACATGTTAGGCGCTAGCGGGAGCGTGTTGCCGCGAACCAGATACGGCCATTCGTGCCCATCCATGCCGATGCCATGGCCCACGCGATGGGTGAAGTGCTTGTAGTCCGGGCCATAGCCGGCGTCGGTGATGACTTTGCGCGCCGCCGCATCCACGGCCTGACACCCTGTGCCCGGCTTGGCCGCGGCCAGGGCCGCTGACTGCGCTTTGTGTACGATCTCAAAAACCTGCTTCATCTTGTCAGTAGGTCTGCCCAGCACCACGGTACGGCTGATGTCGGACTCATACCCCTCGGCAGTGCAACCGCCATCCATCAGCAGGATCGTTCCTTCGCGGATCACCTGTGGCTTGGCCGAGCCGTGCGGCAACGCTGAATTCTCTCCAACTTGTA
>DASTPO010000264.1:0-6783 GCA_035762225.1 Candidatus Angelobacter sp. | reverse complement strand
AAGAATCAAATAAACTTTCACGCGGGTGGGCTCAGGTCCCAGCCGCTTTATTTTTTGCCCGACCCGCAATGTGCCTGTTCCAGCTTCGCTATCGCTCGCTGCCAGATCACTCTCCCGATAAAACCCCGGTCTCGCGCTTGGCAACATGGCCCGCTAAAAAAACTGTCCTTCGGTAACTTGTTGATGGAAAATGGGCGTGGCAATCTCATGGCATTCTCTCTGGGAGAATACTGTCTCGCCCGATGCGACTATTGCGAATCATTCCCGCTCTGCTGATGATTCAGCTGATCTCTGCCGCCATGGCGGCGGACCAGCAATGGCTGCCCCTGGGGCCGGACGGCGGCACGGTGCGCAGCCTTACGCTCGATCCCAAAAATCCTGACCATATTTTTCTCGGCACCAGCGCCGGAACTCTCTATCTTTCCACTGACGCGGGCGCCAGTTGGTCGCGCTTCGCGAGGCTGGGAAATTCATCGGAAATGGTCCTGGACCACGTGGTCATCGATCCCAGCGATCCCCGCATCATGTTTGTGGCTGCGTGGAACGCGCAGATGCCCAACAGCGACGGCGATCTCTTCCGCAGCAAGGATGCGGGCAAGACGTGGGAAATTGTGGCTGACCTGCATGGCAAGTCTTTGCGTGCGCTGAGCATGGCGGCCTCCAACCCGAAAATCCTGGTGGTGGGCGCGCTCGACGGCATCTACCGCAGCCGCGATGGCGGCCATGCCTGGGAACGCATCTCTCCAGAGAACCACGCTGAGATCAAAAACATTGAGTCCATTGCCATTGATCCCGTGAACCCTGAAGTGATTTACGCCGGCACCTGGCATTTGCCCTGGAAGACTGAGGACGGCGGCAAAACCTGGCACAGCATCAAGAAGGGCGTGATTGACGACTCGGATGTTTTTTCCATCGTCATCGACCAGGCCCAGCCGGCCAATCTTTTTATCAGCGCATGTTCGGGAATTTACCGCAGTGAATCCGCGGGCGAGCTTTTTCGCAAGATCCAGGGCATACCTTATTCCGCGCGCCGCACGCGCATGCTGCATATGGATCCCTCCGATCACGGCGTGGTCTATGCCGGCACCACGGAAGGTTTGTGGAAAACCATGGATTCCGGCGCGACCTGGAAGCGCATGACCGGCACGAATGTCATTATCAATGACGTGCTGGTCGATCCCCGGCATCCTGCGCGAGTGCTGCTGGCGACGGATCGCGGCGGCGTGCTGGCCAGCGACGATGGCGGCGCAACCTTTACTCCTTCCA
This sequence comes from Candidatus Angelobacter sp., assembly GCA_035762225.1. Lineage (GTDB taxonomy): Bacteria > Acidobacteriota > Terriglobia > Terriglobales > Acidobacteriaceae > Angelobacter. The sequence goes on along the minus strand of DASTPO010000264.1, from coordinate 5,517 downwards.
ACCGTGGATTCACGCACCGGCAGGCCGCGGCCCTGCTGGTGGACAGAAAAGACAGTTCTTTGATCTACGCAGGGCTGCTCAGCGATAAGGAGTTTGGCGGAGTCTTTGCTTCGGCCGATTCCGGCCAGAGCTGGAAGCAGATGAGCGAAGGACTCGATGGCCGTGATGTTTTTGCTCTGCGCCAGGCCGGCGACAAAACTCTGATTGCCGGAACAGATCATGGCGTCTATGCGCTGAAACCGGGATCGAGCCGCTGGCTGGCATTGAGCGGAGAGCCTCCCAGTCAGGCCGAAAACTCTGCGACGAAAAAGAAGCGTGCCGCCATCACTCCTGTAAATGAGATGAGCGGGCGCATCAGTTCTCTGGAAGTTTCCGAGGATCGGTGGTTCGCCGCCACCAACACCGGGCTGTTCTCAAGTTCGAATTCCGGCGCCGGTTGGCGTCGTGAAACGCTGCCCGGAGTCACCGGTCCCGTGGCTGGCATTGGCGTTTCTGGCAAGGTGGTTGCGGTGGCGGGACGCAATGCCGTCGCCGTCTCAGTAAGCGGAGGCCAAAGCTGGCTGCCTTCAAAAACTCTTGATGCGGATTTCCTGATTAACTCCGTGGCCGTGGACAACACCGGCGATATCTGGCTGGCAGCGCGCAGCGGGCTCTTCCGCTCGACCGATGCAGGCGATTCATGGAAGCGAATTACCACCCTGCGGCTGGCGGACATATTGACGGTCCAATTCGACGAGGAAAACCATCGCCTGCTGGTGATCAGTGGGACCTCGACCAACGTTTTTGAGTCAACCGACAATGGCCGGACATGGAATTCCATCAATTCCGGCTGGCGGCTGCGCAATTTGCAGGTGGCCCACGGGAGGCTGATGGGCACCACCTCTTTTGATGGCGTAGTGATTCAACCTGAGGTTACCGCCTCAGTGGATAACGTCTCCGGCAACGGGGCGCGTTAAAGCAACAGCTACTCAGGATGCGGTAAAAACTACACAATCCTTCCTAATCACACCTATGTAACTCATTGAAAATAAAACTCTTCGTTTGGCAGATCCATTGCAAGATACCTACACGGCGGTGCCCCCCACACCGCTGGGGTAGTTATGGAAGGGCACGACTTCAGGAATACTTTCCTGTTAATTCTGCTGGTTCTGGCAGGGCTGGCGACCGGCTGTAGTGTGGGCGCGCAGCCCCCAGTCGCGGTTACCGCTGATAATTCCGCGTCGCAACAGCCGCCATTCACCGCGGAGAAGCCGCTGGTTTTGCCGGCCAACACCGCAATCTACGTTCGCTTGCAGCAATCTCTTTCCAGCACCACAGCGCAGCCGGGGCAAAACTTCGCTGCTGTGCTCGACGAGCCGCTGGTAGCCGATGGCCAGACTCTTGCTCCGAAGGGAACGGCGATTGAAGGTAAAGTTGTTGCCGCGCGCGAATCGGGTCACCTGCACAATGCCGGCTACCTGCGGATTACCCTTTCTTCCCTCACGCTCAACGGCAAGACCGTGCCAATCCAGACAAACAGTGTGTACGTGAGCGGGGGAAGGTATAACCGGCACAATATCGCGCTGATGGGCGGAGGCGCTGGCGGCGGCTCTCTATTGAGTTCGCTGGTTGGCCGAAAAGATGCGGTGACGAACTCCTCTGCCGGCGTTGCCAGTGGCACAACCGCAGCCTATGCCTCGGGCAAGAAGGAAGTGGGATTCGTGGCCGAGCGCAGGCTTGGCTTCCTGCTGACTCAGCCGCTCAATATCTCATAAATTCAAAAACAGGAAAATGTCCCAGGAAGCCGCGATTCGCGGCTTCATTTCTTGTATCGCGCTTTTGTCCTGGATCTTCGCCAACGACTCTAGATTGTGACGCCGAGCTGCGAGAACAAGAAGCTCCAGACATCCACCGCATCATCCGCGAGTTTTGCGATCGGCTTACCTACACCGTGTCCGGCTTTGGAATCCACACGCAATAGAATTGGCCGCTCCGGACTGTTGGCGGCCTGCGCCTGCAGCAACGCCGCCATCTTGACGGCATGCATTGGATCAACCCGCGTATCGCTCTCGGCGGTCATGAAGAGCACGGCAGGATAGTGCGTTCGCGGTTTCACGCGATGATAAGGCGAGTATGCGTAGAGGTATTCAAACTGCTCGGGATCGTCCGCGCTGCCGTATTCGGGAATCCAGAGCTTGGCCAGCTGAAAATGCTGGTAGCGAAGCATGTCAAGCAAAGGAACCTGGCAGACTACGGCGCGGAACAGCTCCGGACGCTGCGTCATCACCGCCCCCATCAGCAGGCCGCCGTTGCTGCCGCCCTGAATGGCCAGATGGTCAGCGTCGGTATATTTTTCCGCGATCAGGTATTCCGCCGCTGCGATAAAATCGTCAAACACATTCTGCTTGTTGGCCAGCATGCCGGCGCGATGCCATTCTTCTCCGAACTCATTTCCGCCGCGCAACTGCACGTCAACGTAAATTCCACCGCGCTCCAGCAGCAGCAACATGGCATTGCGATTGAATACCGGTGTGCGGCCCACATTGAACCCGCCATAACCGGAAAGCAGCGTGGGTGTCCGTGCATTCTTTTCCAGGCCCTTCTTGCTCACCGCGAACATGGGAACGCGTGTGCCGTCCCTGGAGGTGAACCATAGTTGGTCGATCTGGAATTGGGCGGGATCGATGCTGGGATCCACCGATGCCCATTTTTTCGTCACACCATCGCGACTGACCTGATAAACCGTGGGCGGGATGGTGTAGGAAACAAAGCCGAAGAACCCGCACTGGCTGTCCCAACTGCCACCCAGGTCAAAAACGCTGCCCAGCGCGGGCATGGCGACCTCCGCCAGCAATTTGCCGTTGAGATCGAAAATACTGAGTCCCGAGCTGGCATTTCTGGCATACCGAACAAAAATTCTTCGCGCGATGATGGCGGCGCTTTCTTCAATCACGCCTTCCGACTGCGCAATGATCACCTTCCAGTTTTGCCGTTGCGGATGCGCGCAGCTGGCTTTGAAGACGCGGAACTTCGGCGCATCTTCATTGCTGGTGATATAGAGCTCGCCATCCAGAATTTCGCCGTGATACAGGAAGTCGTTGCCTTCCGTGAGCCGCTGAAACTCTGGCGACGGTGAAGCGCGGTCGAGCAGATAAAGATCGCTCCTGGTCCAGCCCTCGCTTACCCCAACCAGCAGCCAGCGGCCGTCGTTCGAGATCACCACATTCGGCCAATGCTGCGGATCAAGCTGCTGGCCGGGCTCAGGGAAGACGACCGGGTCCTCGTCCCCGGTTGCGTTGTTGGCGCGGCCGAAGGCATGAAAGAATACGCGGCGGTGATACATCTCCTCGCCCGCGGGGACATCGCCGGGGCGTGGATAGCGCGTGTAATAAAACCCGGAGCTGTCCGGCAGCCAGGCAATGCTGGCCGCCCGTGTGCGCTCGATCTTTTCCGGCAGCAGAGTGCCCGTGTCCACTTCAAGCACTTGCAGCGTGCTCAACTCCGAACCGTTGACCGAGGTCCCATAAGCGACATACCTGCCGTCATCAGAAGGGAACCACCAATCCAGTGCGATGGTTCCATCCGGCGCCAGCGCGTTAACGTCGATCAGCGCGCGGCCATTTGCTCCAGCCTTTGACGTCTGCGCGGACGCAGCAACGTTTCCCGGAGGGGAATCAGGTGATACGGCCTGGCGAGATGAATTATCGGCGTTGGTATTTTTCTCGTCCGCCGCATCTCGGACATAGATCACTGCCTGGTTCTGCCGGCCATCACGGCGCTCAAAGAAATATTTCTCGCCTGCCTTGCGCGGGGACGCCACACGGCCAGTCGTGAGCATGTGCTCCACGGCCGTGCGCAGGCGGTCGCGTCCCGGAACCTGCTCCAGAATTTCGCGCGTGTAGGTATTCTGTGCAGCGACAAAAAGTTTGGTCTCCGCCGACTCAGAGTCCTCCAGCCAGCGATAGTCGTCCGTTACAGTGCGTCCATGCAGGGTTTCAGCCAGAGGCGCAACGCGGGCCTTGGGTGGTGCGATGTTGATTGGCTCAGAATTTTTTGCCATCAAGTTTAATCGTTCCTGCTTTCAGCATCCGTATCGGAGTTAACGTTGGCTCGTCTGGCGCCGCTGATGCGGCCGAGGCCTTCTCGATCGAGCGTGTTACATCCGGCCTGTCTCTGCCCAGCCTGTATTGGCACGGTCGCTCGTGAGGCAGCCTGTCTTGGCCGGCGTGCTTGGCACAGCCAGTTCTCGCAAAATCGTTTCGCTCAAAACCGTTCGCAAGGCCAGTTCTCGCAAGGCCGTCTCGTGCAGAACCTGTTACTCGCGAGGCCTTTCTCGTAAAGCCGTCTCGTGGAGAACCTGTTACTCGCGAGGCCTCTGCACTCACGCCTTGGGACTTGCACAGCCCTGCCCCGGGGACTGCCATTCTTTCAACGTTTCCCGGCGGAATATTTCTTGAGCCAACTTTAGCGCAGGTTGAATCCGCCGTCTGCTACCGCATTGAAAAGACTAGCTTAAGGGATTCACCGGCGCAAATCCGCAATTGCTAATGGCTCTAAATGATGATATTTTTGGAGGTGACAATTCATGTGGCCGTTCCGTTCAGGCGCGGCCTGTTGTCTTCACTCCTCAGTAGCTCAATGGCAGAGCATCCGGCTGTTAACCGGAGGGTTGTAGGTTCGAGTCCTACCTGAGGAGCCAATCTTTTGTGCGACTTACGAATTCCGCCAAACTGAACTTCACCGCATTTCACCACATTTGAAAATGCAGGTTTGATTACCTTCGTTCAAGCGATGCTGACCTGTCAATCAATCGCCAGCGTCACCTTCCGTCGGACGATCCACGCCAAGTTTGGCTTCAGTCGCAGGGCCCGGAGGTTTGGAAGGCTGAGGGTGCATTTCCGTGGCGACCGCATTTGTCGGAGGATCGGGCGTCCCTGGCGGCTTGATGCCAAGCCGTGCCAACAGGAACTCGTTGTCCAAGTCCGGAGTCCCGATTCTGTTGCGATATCGTTCAAATCGGGCACTCATGGCCTCCGCTTGTGGGCTTCGAAGAGATCCTAGACTTGTCCATGCCCTGACATCTTTTAAAAGCGGAAACGCGAGATCCTGGAAATCAACTACCAAATCTGGAATGTCGCAAAGGCCTGGAAGAAAGTGAAACCTTTCCGGAGTGGTATCGCGCGTGTTTTTCATGAGGGAGATAAGCCGCTTCTTCATTCCGCCAGACTGATTGGCGGCATAATCTGTGTACTCCTTTAGCGTAGACAAAGGAGTGCATCGAGCGCAGAGTACTTTGTCGGTTTTTGGAACTCTGCCAGCCACTGACACCATGTCGCATGTCGGCCACAATACAACCCAGTACTGGACGGCTCCGCCCGTGTTGTTTGCCCGCAAGTCCCCAAGGACTGGATCATTCCCGATCGGCGGCTTTACATAAAACTCTGCTGGGTGAATTGTGTCATCTGCGACTGCCTGCCCGACCATGTCTGGAAATACTTCTCCGACTACTGCATCGACGCCACTCATCGAAAACGATAT
>DASTPO010000263.1:0-2119 GCA_035762225.1 Candidatus Angelobacter sp. | reverse complement strand
GCCACCTGGAGATGGTACCCGGCAAGCTGCTGGTTCAGGCGTGGCGCGCCGCCAACTGGAAGGCCGGCGTCTATTCGATGGCAAGATTTGAGCTGGACCAGCAAGGCCAGCAAACCAGGCTGGTCTTTGACCACACCGGCTTCCCGCAAGGCCAGGGGCAGCATCTGGCTGCCGGCTGGCACGAGCATTATTGGGAGCCGCTGCGTAAATACCTGGCGCAGCCGGCATAGCAAACCCACGCTGAACTCTAGCTCGGGTTCACCAGACTTTGCACAGCTTATCCGGCGGATTCACCATCGGCTGGCCCGCCTTGCAGGCAAAGGCGCCGGCAAACTCCGGCATGTTCACTACCACGCCGTTAATACGATACTTGGACGGGGAATGCGGATCGGTCGCCGCGCGCAGACGCATCTCCTCCGGACGGTCATTGGAGCAGTCCCATTGGGCAAAGCCGATAAAGAAGCGCTGCTCCGGCGTAAGGCCGTCCACCGGCTTCAGGTCCTTGCCTTTGGTCGCGCTCTGCCACGCGATATAGCCCAGGATCTCTCCACCGAGATCGGCTACGTCTTCACCCAGCGTCAGCCGGCTGTTGATGTGGATATCGTCTACCACCACGTACTGCGCATACTGGTTGGCTATGCAAGAGGTGCGCTCTTCAAATTTCGCTTTGTCCTCTTTTGTCCACCAGTCGCGCAAGTTGCCCTTGGCGTCGAACTTGGCGCCCTGGTCGTCAAAGCCATGGGTCAGCTCATGGCCAATGGTGCCGCCGGTATTGCCGTAGTTCGGCGCGTCGTCCATCTTTGCGTCAAAGAGCGGGGGCTGCAAAACGCCGGCAGGAAAATTGATGTCGTTCATGGCAGGGTTGTAGTACGCATTCACGGTTGGCGGTGACATGCCCCACTCACCGTGGTCCACGGGCCGGCCAATCTTGTTGATGTTGCGATGGCGCTCAAACTCGGTGGCGCGTTGCACGTTGCCGAGGAAGTCCTTCGGCGTGATCTTGACCGAGCTGTAGTCCCGCCACTTTTCCGGATAGCCAATCTTGTTCCGGATGCCGTGCAGCTTCTCCATCGCCTTGGCTTTGGTCTCCGGGCTCATCCAGTCGAGCTGCCCGATGCGCTGCGCCATGGCGTCTTCAATGCGGCGCACCATGTCCACGGTGCTGGCCTTCAACTCGGGCGGAAAAACCTTGCGCACGTATGCCTGTCCCAGCGCTTCGCCCAGATCGCGGTCGGTGTACTGCACACACCGCCTCCAGCGCGGCTGCATCTCCTTGGCGCCGCGGAGGTACTTGAGATAAAAATCAAAATTCTCCTGCACAAAAGCCGAAGAAAGGTACGCCGCATTGCCGTTGGCCAGGTGAAAGCGGAGATAATTGCGCAGGTTCGCCAGAGGCTCGTCTTTCAGCCGCGCTTCCAGTTCCTTAAAGAACGCCGGCGGCGCGGCGTTGATGATCTCAAACTGCGGCGCCTTGAGCGTGCGGAAATAACTGGCCCAGTCAAAGCTGGGAACCATCTGCTCCAGGTCGGCGAGCGTGATCTTGTTCTTGCGTTTGTAGGGATCGCGCCGCTCCACACGCGTCAACGATGCGGTCGCCAGCGCGGTCTCAATCTTCATGACGGTTGCGGCATTGGCCGCCGCGGCTGCCGGCTGGTCGCCCAAGAGCTCGAAAATCTTCTGCACGTGCTGCAGATAGCGCTCACGCGTCTCTTTGGACTTGGGATCATCCTTGGTGTAGTAATCGCGGTCGGGCAGGCCGATGCCGCCCTGGGTCACGCCGGCAATCTCCTGCTCCGAGTTGTCCGGGTCCTGCAGTGGGAAGCTGGCGAAAAAGATGGTGCCGCCGAGATCGAGTTGCAGCCGCGCCACCAGCGGAGCCAGGTCGTGTGCCGATTTGAGCTGTTCGATCGCGGCCAGCTGCGGCTTGAGCGCGCCCAGCCCCAGCTTCTCCACCGCCGCTTCATCCATGCAGGCGGAATAAAAATCGCCGATCTCCTCTGTCACCACGTCACGCTGGCCCTTGGCCGCGGCTGCCTGCTCCAGAATTCCGCGCAGAAAGATCAGGTTGTCCTGGTATAGCTTGCTGTAGACGCCCCAGGAGACCTGGTCGCGTGGAATG
>DASTPO010000262.1:0-5874 GCA_035762225.1 Candidatus Angelobacter sp. | reverse complement strand
GCCACCGCGTCCGCCATCTGATCAGCAAAGCCGACGCTTCCCTGCCGCGAGGTCTGGTCGCGAATCACAATGCCTACAGAAAGACGCGCCCTGCGCTGGTAGATGTTTGCGTTCGCCGCCATCAGGTCCTTTACCTGGTCTTTGATCATTCCTATGTCAGCGTCATAGCGTTGTGCTTCCTGGAGAAAAAGCCAGCCAATGCCAACGCCAGAGCCGACGGGCTTATCGAAATGCTTTTTCGCCTGGTCAAGGTAAAACGAGCTTAGCTTGCCAAAAAGAAAATCCCGCTTCAATTTCAACGCCGGATCACCGGCTATGGCATTGGCTCGATCCAGCATTTCCCCTGCCTGGCGAATTGCGTCTTCATCCGCCCGGCTCTTGATAGGAAGGTGTGTTTCCTGCAGTTTTTGCGCGCGCCGCGAAGCGGCGGTGACATAGTTGCGCGAGAGAGCCGCCATCTGGGGCGCCACCAGCGCGCGTTGGGTTTCGGGAAGCGCAACCAGCGTGTTGTAGGCCTCAATGAAGTCGCCCTTGCCCGCAAACTCGTCGCTTTGCAAGACAGCAAGATTGGCGGCCCGTTGATTCTGCGCGGCGGCAAGTTGGGTCTCGGCCTGGTTCAAACCATTCGCAGCCTCACGACTGTCTTTGCGGAGAACAAGCGCTCTGCGGAACTCCCGGGTGGCTGCATCCCAATCCTGATGTTCCAAAAACGCCTTACCCTGAGAGAGGTGATAGCCATAGTCTGCATCCAGTACCGCCTCGATGCGCGGCGCTTCACCGGCAAACGAGGAGTACGGTTCAAGAGAAGCTACGGCGTCGTCATAGCGCCTGCCTGCCACGAGCGCCTCTGCATTTGCCAGAATTGACTCGAGCTTTTGCTCTTCACCCGCAATATCTCTCTGAAGGTTGATCACGGGCACATAGTCAGGTCTGACTTCTATGAGTTGCGCGACGTGCTGCCTGGCGGCCACTAAACGCGCGTATCCCGCGCCATGGTTTTGCAAGGCTTGGCGGTAAGCCTGCAAAGAGGTCCGATCAGGTTCCAGCAGCCGGTCGAGTTCCCTGCCAATCGATTCCAGCAAATTAGCGACTGGACGAGATCCGGGCGCAATGCGAGCTGCGATCTGCGCTTGCGAGCTTGCCTGCTTCAATAACGCCAGGTCCGCCTTGTGCGTGGAAGACTGGTCCTGGTAACGGGCAAAAGCTGCCTCTGCCGCGCGCTGATGAAGATCAGCCAGGGCGCTCCGGGCTTCAGCGGCATGAGCGGAGGTTGGGAAACGACGCAGAAAATCCTGCCATTCGGCGGCGGAGTTCGCGCGCTGGGTGCGAAGGTATTCCGCCAGGTCAGCATCCGGCGCAGGCACAAAGACCAGCCGCACTCCCGGCTTGAACTCAGGAAGCACACCTTCCGTCGAAGAGGCTGAGACCGGGACGCCCTGGATCACCGCCTGGTCCGCGGCCTGGGCGGGCGTGAGTTCAGCGTTTTTGTCGAACTTAAGGCTTGAGGGAACGACGCAGATTTGTTTGCCATCCACCGTCAGATTGAGCACGCCGCTGGCGTCGCGCTCGAGCGAGGCAGCACCGGTAAGCTGCGTGCGCAGCAGATTGTCGTAGGCTCGCTTGTCGAACTTTGCCACACCATCGCAGATGCGCAGCTCGGCTTTGCCGTTCAACATTGCGCCGCTGATCTGGATGTACGCGGCCCCTTGAGGCCCGTCGAATAATACGATCGCCGTGGCCGGCGCAGCTTTACCGTAGGCGGAAATTGCTGCGGCCACGAACAGGGAAAAAATGAAGAATTGCCGGAAAAAGACACGCGTGCGATGGAACCGGAAACCGGACAAAAGAGACAAAAACGATTTCCTCATGGTGGAAAGACACTTTTCGAGGGGATGCTGCAAACATTAGACCAGCATTGTTACCGTCGTCAAGACGGAGGTAACTAAAGTAACCAGGAGTGTCCGTGTCAACGCGCATATTATGGATAGAACTTCCCCCGAACTTAGGCCCTGTAGCTGCCCGTAAACGGGATTGACTGCCCATGGAATTTTTGGATAAACCGCTGAACCCAGAAGAAGAGCGTGAGCCCGGGCCACACGACGAACCCGGCGGCGCCGGTGCGACACTCTTCCTTCGCCTCTGGGCCCATGGCGGCAGCGAGAATAAGCTTACAGGTCTGGTCTTAGAGCAGAATCCGGAAGCTGCAGCGTTGATCACCGGCGTGATCACGGAAGGCCACGGGCAAATCATCAAAATGTATCCAGAGGCGATCAGTGCGCACTTTGCTCGACCGTTACAAGCACTGGTTACAGCCAAAACGCTGCAACAGCGGCTGCTGATGTTGCAAGGCCATGCACCTCAACAACAGGTAGTAGCAGCGATCCTGATTTCCACTCAGAGAAATGCAGCAGATCAACAGGCTGCCAGTGGCGGTGACGATCTGGAGTCGCATCCGATCTTGCTGGAAGAAGCCAACGCCGCGCAGATCCTGGTATCAGAAGGAATCAGCGAGCTGCTTCATGAAGAGCCCGGATTTCAGTTTAGCCCCAAGCCGGTGCGCGAGGCCGTTGAAGGAGCATCGGAAGCCATTTACGAGCTGCTCTGGACCGACGAGTCCACGTACGGGCATCTACGCGATACCGGCGGGAGCACCGGCATTCATACCGCGGGCCGGTATGAGGTTCAGGAAGAGCTGGGCCGCGGCGCGATGGGCGTGGTCTACAAGGCTTTCGACCGGCTGATTGGCCGGACCGTTGCGCTCAAGACCATTTCAGTCTCCCAAAGCGCTCCGCACCGTCGCGAACTGATCGAACGGCTCAAGCGCGAAGCCAAGGCTGCGGGCGGCCTGGATCATCCCAATATCATCACCATTTTTGATGTAGGCCAGGAAGACGATCGAGTCTACCTGAGCATGCAGTTTCTGGAGGGCAAGACGCTGGCGGCCCTGCTGGAAGAGGGCGTGCAGCCTTCACTGGCGGAATTGATCTCGTACGCGGAGCAGGTTTGCAGCGCGGTGGACTATGCGCATGGACGCGGCGTAATCCATCGTGACCTGAAGCCGGCCAATCTCATGCTGACCAGCCAGGGCATCATCAAGGTGCTCGACTTCGGCATTGCCAAAATCGAAGATGCCACGCTGACGCAGACCGGCATGGTGGTAGGCACTCCGTCACACATGGCGCCGGAGCAGGTGGCGGACAAAAAACTTGATCAGCGCACCGATATTTTCGCGCTGGGCTCTGTGTTCTACGAGCTCTTCACCCGCGAGAAGCCTTTTCGGGGCGACATCACTTCAGTCCTTTACAAGATCATGCATGAAGATCCGTTGCCGCCTTCCATCATCAATCCGGCGCTGCCCGGCGGCATTGACGCCATCATCCGCAAAGCCCTGGCCAAAGACCCCAAGGACCGTTATCAACGCTGCGCGGAAATGGGCCAGGCATTTCACGAACAAGCTGCGATGCTGAAGACACCAGCAATCCGCGCCGCGGCGAATCCTGCGCCGGTTCCCGCACCTGCTGTAGCTCCAGCGACCTCCAGCACAAGCTATCTTTTGGAGACCAGGACTCTTTCAGCGCAGAAGCAAAGGCGGGTCTGGCCCTGGGTAAGCGCGGCTCTTTTGCTGGCCATCGGCGGCGTCGCAGGCTGGGCGTTTTACGTGAAGCACCACACCGGAGCATTCCCGCCCCTGGTGCAACGGGCAGCTATTGCTCTACATGTTGTCCATAAGCCGCCTGAGCACATACCTGATACCACCGGTGCCGAGGCGCAGGAGAAGGCAGCGAGCCACACGAACGCTCCGAACAACGGCACTGCCGATGCACCAGCCGGACGGGCTGCGGATTCTGCTGCAACCGGTTCCGCTCCCCCAGCCATAGGTGATACAGGTGCAACGCCCGCGACACAGACAAATTCTTCGCCGGCGACTTCAGCACAGAATCCCGCGACGCCAACGTCGTCTCCGTCTTCCCCAAACGCCGGAGTTCCCGCTGATAACGTTCAGGCCTCGGCGGACGCAGCGCGCACCTCTTCTACCGCTGCTCCGGGCACTGACGCGGGAACAAAGCTTGGTTCAAGACAAGGTGATGCCAACGCGGCCACTCAACCACTGCCGGCAAACCAGCAACAGAGCGGTGGATTGCAAGGCAAGGCAGCAACGCAGAATGCCGCTGCGGCCGCAACCATGCCGCCGCAAGACGCAGTGAAGGTTCCCGCTGCAACAGACGATCCACAGACGACTGCGACGGCGCAGCCGGAAAGTAAGAAATTTGTGAAGAAGCGGGCGGCAACTGAAGCTGCCGTCAAGGTGGATGGGTTTGGCCGCGCGGACGTTCCCGAGCTGTTGCGGCAGGCTGATGCGGCGGCCCAGCGCGGCGACTATCACCAGGCCCGATATGTTTACACCGTCATCCTCAAGCTTGACCGAAACAACCCAGCGGCACGAGCAGGGTTGCAGCGCGCCAACGCAGCCGAGAGCGATCGCGCACACTAGCTGCTGGTCTAATCTTTTATCTCTTCGGGAAAATATTTCAGGCCAACAACCCGAGCCTGAGCATGTTCGGCAGAAGTTTTTCTAAAGCTTCCCGGGCCGCACGCCGCGCAAAACTTTGCGCGTCTGCGATTGGTCCGGCATCCCGGTCACTGGTGGTTTTCTCCAACCCCAGGCGAGTAACTTCCGAATTCAACCGCGCGGCCAATGTTTCTTCCGTCCGGTTGCCGTTCAGCCACGCTTTGATCGTCAGGGCCTCAACCTGGGTGAGCGGCACTCCGTTGCCAACAACTTCGCTGGGCAAGAATGGCGGCATCCGGCGTTCGATCACGTGATCCAGCATCCGCTCAATCGTTCTGTTTGCCGGTGGCTCAGCTTTTGCTGCACCGCTCACGGAAATTGCTTTTGCAAATGGCATAAGAACACCGCCAGCAACCAGGAACGCCAGGTTGCGCATGATGTCGGCATTGTTCTTACCTTTGCCGCCAAACGATGCAACCGCCTGTTCCGTCGTCAAGGAACCGCGCGACATCAGAGTCTGCAGATCACGGATGAAATCATTCTGAAAGGTGATCATGCCACGCGGAACTCTTAACTGCGTGCTGATTGCGTCAGGATCTCCCAGACAACCGATGGCGAGATCGCTCAGGTATCGCCCAGAATCAGGATGCTCCTCACTGCCGGGGCCGCGGACGAAGACATCGCGTCGGAACCGCCGGTCAACGGCGAAATCAAGAGCTATCTGCCGCTGGCGTCTTGTCGCCAGCCTGGCGACCGCTTCGCCGGCCTGCTCAGGAACAAGCAGGGCGGGATGGTTGTCCGGCAAAGTGGCGCTGCCAACGTAGTTTGTTCCAATTCCTGCCATCTCATCAGCCACGTCGATGGAATAAAACGGCTCCCACGTCTGATTCAGGAATTCGTGGATCAAGTATCGGGCGGGACCGCTGACGTAGGAATCAATCGCCGCGAGCGCGGAGGGATGGGTTTTGAAGTAACGAAGTTTGCCGCCACTCAATTCTTTGAGCTGCTGCAGAGCATATTCGACGCGTTGTTCCGTGTCGCCGTCTTGCCCGGCGGCGAGTTCCAGAAGAAGCTTTCGCAGAGGGATCTCCGGCATCCATCCGGGCAGGCAGTTGTAGCTCAAATAAACCAACCCACCCGGTTCCAGCCTCTCGGCGATGATCTGCCGGATGGCCTGTCTTGCCTCCGGCGCAACCCAGCTATAAACCCCGTGGACGGCAATGTAATCGAAGGCAGGCAGCTTGCGCGATTGCAGTTCCTGAAACGCCGCGTGATGGAAATGGACGTTGCTGATGCCAAAAGCCGAGGCGCGCTGCCGGGCTGTATGAATATGAGTTTCATTCAGATCACAGGCATGAAACTCA
>DASTPO010000261.1:0-4622 GCA_035762225.1 Candidatus Angelobacter sp. | reverse complement strand
GCCAGAGACGCCATTCCCCGAGCTGCCGGGCGCTCCCGTTACAGCTCCTATCCCGGCCTTGCCGGTAAGCTGCATCTCCGCCGCGCGGCGGATCGCCTCCAGCCGGGGCTTCTGGGTGGACGTTCGAGGGAAGTCGTCGTCGGGCCAGACAATCCAGTTGCGTATCTTCTGGAAGTCCGCCAGAGACTGGTTTGCATTCGCGATTGCCGTTTTTCCTGAGTCGCCATTATTCAGCAAGAGCACAGCGCACGCCTCAGCGTTGCCGCCCTTAGCCACGCCGACAACCACGCAGTCGCGTACCTCCGGCTGCCTGCGCAAAGCCTGCTCCAGGTCCTCGGGATAAACCTTCAGCCCGGCCGGCGTAACAATCACGTTCTTGCTGCGGCCTTTGAAGTAGAGGTTGCCTTGTTCGTCCATCGCGCCCAGGTCGCCGGTGCGAAACCATCCTTCTTCGCCTGTGACCGGCCTGCGCTCCTTGCCCTGCCAGTATTGCTGAGCGACATTGGCTCCGCGAACCAGGATCTCGCCGGTCTCAGCATCCAGCTTCATCTCGCGCCCAGGCAGAACCTTGCCAATCGAGCGCCGGCCAACCTTAAAGGGATGGTTGAGGCTGATCAGGGAGCTGGTTTCAGTGAGCCCATAGCCCTGCACTACTGCATATCCCAGCCGGTGCCAGAACTCCTCCGTATCCTGATCGAGGGCTGCGCCTCCGGAGATGATGGCCCAGAACTTCCAGCCGAAACGCCGCCGGATTTTCCTGAACCTCCACCAACGCTTTAAGAAATGCTCTTTCTCCGCGCGAGCAAAGTTCTTCTCGATCACCGCTCCGAGATCGTCACGAAGCTTATTCTTCAATGACTCAACCACCCTGGGCACGGCGATCAGCACGGAAATCCGCTCGCGCTTGATGGTCGCGATGATGTCAATGGGTTTAAAGCTATCCTGAAAATGCACCGTGCCGCCGAGCAGCGCCGGGATGAACATTCCCATGAATTGCCCGAAGACGTGGCTGAGGGGCAACAGTTCCAGAAAGCGTATCGGGTGAAAGAGCCGCTCGGGCCTGCGGTATTTGGGAAACTCGCGTTCGATGGGATCCACGCTCGCCAGAATGTTGGCGTGGGTCAGGATCACGCCGCGCGGCTCCGCCGTGGTTCCGGAGGTGAAGACTATTTCTGCCGTATCGTCACGGCTCACTGACACGGGGACAAATGGCTCCGCCGAATGATGCGCGACGGCCTCGCCCAAACCTTCAAGTTCCACATGAGCAATGCTTGCCGTATGCGCAGCCAAAGCGCCGGCACACACCACCAGCCTGGCGTCCACGTCCGCCATGACGCGCTGGGCGAAATCCGGCGCAGCGATCCGGTCCATGGGAACAGCTACCGCCCCGCGCAACATGCAGCCGAAAAAAGCCGCAACCCATTCCCCGCAGTTGTCACCCCACAGTACAACGCGATCGCCTTTCCCGATTCCCCGCGCCTCCAGCTCTCGGGCAAAGCGAAATGACAGGTCGGCCAGTTGCGTGTACGTCCACCGCAAGGTGCGAAAGCCACGCCGGTGGACATAAGCGATCTCGCTTTTCCGCGCCAGGTGAAGTTGAGGATATTCGGCTAGAGTGCGTGGCATCTGTCTCTAAAATACCGATTCAACCCACGCTACGCAAAGCGGCAAAGCACGGCAAACTGCCTTAAATGGAACTCACTGGGCCAGGACATTTGGAAAAAGATTATCTCCTACTCGTGTCGCAGAGCAACAGTTGGTTCCACCCGCAATGCTCGCGCTGTAGGTCCCCAGCACGAAACGAGCCCGATAATGATCATCGTCAGGCAGACTGCGCTGAACACCAGTGGGTCTCGTGTAGACCCAAATATCACAGTCTCCAGCAATCGCACGGCCGCTAACGCCAGCGCCAGCCCGATCAAGGCGCCAATTCCAAGCAGCTTCAGCGTCTTGCCCAGGACCAGCTTGATAACCTGACTCGGAGTTGCGCCAATCGCCACGCGAATCCCGATTTCATGAATGCGCCGCGAAACTCCATACGCTACCAATCCATGTATTCCAGTTGCCGCCAGGATGATAGCCAGAGCGCCAAAAGCGCTCAGGGCAATGACTGCGGCATACAAGGGGAAAAAAGCAAACGCGAGCACACGATTCAATGGGCCGGTTCCAAACAGCGGCAGTTCGGGATCCAGTGTTGCCATTGTCTGCCGCATGCGCTCCGTCATTTCTGCTTCGGGCAGGGTAGAGCGCACGATCATCGTAGTGGTGGTGTTGTAGTTCTGCAGCATGCAATCAAACAAAACCGGGGTGGCCGCTTCCTGCGGCGACATATACTTGCCATCTTCCACAACACCGATCACCTCTTGCAGACGTCCACCGGGCCCGCGGTTGAACCGCTTGCCGAGCGGCTTATCCGTATGCAGGATCTGCTTCGCAAACGCCATATTTATTATCGCTACGCGCGGGCTATCGGCGTTATCGTGCAGGTCATAGTCCCGTCCCGCCATCATGTGGATCTTCATGGTCTCAAAAAAATGAGGAGAGACCTGGTAAACAATTGCGATGGGCACCGTGGATGCAGTTAAATTTGGCTGGTCTTCCGGATACATTGAGCTATGGTTCTGGTCCACGCTGAGCGGCACTGAATTGGAAAACGACGCGGACTGCACGCCCGGCAATTGCCGGAGCGCTTCCAGGGCGCGGAGCTGGAAGTTTCTGCCTTGCTGCTGCGAGTATCCAGCCAGTCCCAGATCAAATTGCACGATGGATGCCCCCTTCGGCTCAAAACCGAGGTGAAGACTCAGGGAGCGTTGGAGTCCTCGCAATGAAAGAAGACAGGCAGAAACCAGTACGAAGCAGAGAGCCACCTGGATCGCCACGAGTACATCTCGCAAGGCCAACCGTCTGCCGCGGATCGTGCCACCTTCGCCTTTCAATACCGCATTCGCGTCTGTCCCGGCGGCATGCCTCGCAGGCGCCAGTCCGAACAATATTCCCGCAACCACAGATACCAGCGCGGCGAAGCAAAAAACCCGCCAGTCCGGGCTTACGTCAAACTGGACCGGGAAATCCATCGGCGCCCGCCAGGCGCTGAGAACGCGGGCGAGCAGGGTGGCAAGACCGTAGCCTGCCGCGCCACCCAGCGCCGAGAGAACAATCGTCTCTGTAAGTAACTGGCGGATGACCCGGCCACGCGTCGCCCCAATGGAAATCCGGATGGCGATTTCACGTTGGCGATCTGCCGCTCTTGCCGTGACCAGGCTGGCAAGGTTCGCGCAGGCCGTGAGTAATACCAGCCCAGCTAATATCAGCACTCCAAAGGAGAACGCCCGAATCGGCGTGCCCAAAGCGCTTCCCACAAGTCCCGGGCGCGCAAGCCTGAATCCCAGTCCGCCATTCGCGGCGGGATTGATGCGTGCCAACTCTGCAGCAATCGTGTTCAGGTTTGCCGTTGCCTGTTGTGCGGTGATTCCAGGCTTTAACCTTCCGATCACCCAGGTATTAAAGGTCCTTGGTTCTTCCAGCCACGAATTTCCGGGCTCGATTTGCGCCTGCATCATCATCGGGACCCAGACTTCAGGCCAGTAGAAAACTTCTGTGCCGTGAAAATCCTTCGGAGCCACGCCTATTACCGTGTATGGCTGGCGATTGATGCGGATGGTCTTGCCGACGATTCCACGATCACCGCCAAAACGGGCCTGCCACGATCCATAACTCAACACCGCATACGGGCTTGCGCCTGCGTGCAAATCATCTTCCGCATGAAAAAAATGGCCAAGGAACGGCTGAACGCCCAGCACATCGAAGTAATTCCCGGTGGCAAGATAACCCCAGGTCCTTGATGCGCCAGAGTGCAAGTCCAATTCAAGCTGAGCTACTCGATATCCCAGCGTTCCGGAGAACACCTGGTTTCTGTCACGTATCTCACGGTAGTTCGGGAAGGATTGGCCGGCCCCAAAACCGCTATTCTCCAGGAACACCAGTTGCTGTGGTTGATCCACCGGCAATGGGCGCAGGATAATTGCGTTCACCACGCTATAAACCAGCGCATTTACACCGATTCCCAGCGCCAGCGAAATTACCGCAACCGCAGTAAACCCAGGATTGCGCGCCAGCACGCGCAAGGCATAAGCCATGTCACGACGAAGATGCTCCAGCAGCATCCAGTGGCTGGATTCGTGAAATTGTTCTTCGGCATGCCTCACGTTCCCAAATGCCCGCCGGGCCGCCAGCTCAGCTTCCTCCGGGCTCAGCCCGTCGCTTTTCAGCCGCTCGATCTCAAGGTCAAGGTGTGCGGCGATTTCTGCCGTGAAGTCGGAATCGTTGCGTTTGCGCCGGAACATTTAGCCCTCCGCTTTTTGCCCTGCCAGCACCCGTCCAATGGCCGCGCTCAAGCGCTCCCACTGGCTTGTCTCATGCGCCAGTTGTTTGCGTCCCGCCTTTGTCAGCGCATAGAAACGCGCTTTGCGATTGTTTTCGCTGGTGCCCCATTCAGCGCTGATCCATCCCTGGTTTTCCAGGCGCTGCAGGGCAGGATAGAGTGACCCATGGTCAACCAGCAGTTCATCGCCGGACTGCGACTGGATGGCGCGGGCGATGCCCTGGCCATGCTGCGGACCAAA
>DASTPO010000260.1:0-4397 GCA_035762225.1 Candidatus Angelobacter sp. | reverse complement strand
GGAACTTGAACAGCGCAAGGAGCTGCTGCGGATGGTCATTCCGCAGGACCAGGGTTTCCTGCGCTTTTCGGACCACTATCCGGAACAAGGAAAAGCGCTGTTTGGCGTTGCGCGCGATAAAGGGCTGGAGGGGATTGTGGCCAAGTTGCGCGGCGGGCCCTACGTACAGAAGCGTTCGCGAGAATGGCTGAAGATCAAGATCACCCGGCGCCAGGAATGCGTGATTGCGGGATTTACCGATCCGAAAGGCTCAAGGGCGAATTTCGGCTCGATTGTGCTGGGGCTTTACGATCCTTCCGGCCGGCTGGTCCATGTGGGCAATGCCGGCAGCGGATTTTCCGGGGCTACACACGCGGCGCTGTGGAAGAAATTAAACGCCATCCAGGCGGACAAGGACCCGTTCGGGGAGAAGATTGAGAGCACGCGAAAGCCGCACTGGGTGCGGCCTGAGCTGGTGGCGGAAATTAAATTCTCAGAGTGGACGCACGAGGGTGAACGCGGCGGCTTTAAAATGAGGGCGCCGATTTTCCAGGGCCTACGTTTCGATAAGAAGCCGCGCGAGTGCGTGTTTGAGTTGCCCCGGCGCACGCAGGCCGAAGTTCGCAAAGCAGAAGAGGAAGCCGCCAGCTAATCCACGTGTCCCGATCCATCAAAGCCCATCTGTTGCTGGTGCTGATGACCCTGATCTGGGGCAGCACGTTTGTCCTGATCAAGGAAGCACTGAAGGATTCATCGCCCCTGGTGCTGAACGCAGTGCGCCTGGCGCTGGCGGCCATCTTGCTGGCGCTGTACTACCGCAATCATTTGAAGGCCATGACACGGCAGTCGCTTCAGGCAGGAGTGACAGTGGGGATCTTTCTTTTTCTGGGCTACGCTTTCCAGACCAGCGGGCTGAAACTGACCACGCCTTCGAAGTCGGCGTTTCTTACCGGAACGTCCACTGTGCTGGTGCCGCTGGCCCTGTTTGTTTTCTGGAAGGCCAGAATCCATCTCTGGCGCGTGGTGGGCATTGCGCTGGCATTGACGGGACTGTTTCTGATGACCGTTCCGGCCGGCCGCCAGGGCCTGGTTGATTTCGCGAACGTAAACCTGGGCGACATTCTCAGCGTGGGTTGTGCGCTTGGCTTCACCTTGCAGATCATCCTGCTGGGCCGGTCAACCCAGCGTTTCCCTTTTGAGCAAATCGCGGTCCTGCAGATTGGTACGGCGGCCGTCCTCACCGGCCTGACCGCGCCGCTATTGGAAGAACCGCACTTTCATCTGTCGAATACGGTTTTGGCTACTGTTCTTATTACCGGAATACTGGGTACGGCCGTGGCTTTTACAGTTCAGGCATGGGCGCAGCAATTCACCCCGGCCACCCACACCGCTCTTATTTTCACGATGGAGCCGGTTTTTGCCTGGATGACCTCCTTCATCTATCTGAAAGAGAGGCTGGGAATGAGGGCTGGGGCCGGAGCGCTCCTCATCCTGGCCGGGGTGCTGGTGTCAGAGTTGCTAGGCCAAGTCTCCCCGGATGAAGCGGCCAGTGGCGAGCTGCAGGCCAGCTCTGGCAGATAACGCTACCCTGGTTTTATGCGTCTAAATCAGTGCGCTCCAGGGAACCAAAAAGATGCTTTCTGCCCGGTAGAAGTGTCGATTTATAATCCTGGAGAAGAACCCCGGAGGAAGAATTTAGTATGAACTCGCGTTTTGCCGCATTCGTTGCGCGTATTCGGGCCCAGAGGCTGCTCTCAGCGTTGGCGATTCTGGTCACGCTGGCGGTAGGCATCCTGATTGGGACCGTTTTGAACCGGAGCGGCGTAAGAGGCTATTCAAATTCCCCCGACGCCACTCTGCTGCCGCCGATGCAGTCACCGCAGCAGCTCAGCAATACCTTTGGCCAGGTGGCAAAGACCATTGAACCTGCGGTGGTGAACGTAAGCACCGAATCCAGCCCCAAGCCGCGCACCCGTGGCAATAGCCGGGCTCCGCGAAGCGGCAAAGATAAAGACAATGGCGGCGATGATCCTTTCCAGGATTTTTTTGACCGATTCTTTGGCGGCCAGCAGCAAGGGCCGGGCGGCGATGACGACGATCAGGGACCGAATCCATTTCAGGGTGGGCCGGGCAGCGGACGCCAGCGCTCGCTGGGTTCAGGCGTGATTCTGAGCCAGAACGGCTACATCGTCACCAATTTTCACGTAGTGGACAAAGCTGATCGCGTCCGGGTAAAGCTGTTTGATGAGCCGGCAGGCGTGCTGCATGACGCCAAGATCGTTGGTGTTGACCGCGAAACCGACCTTGCCGTTATCAAGATTGAGCCACCCAAGGACCATCCACTCACGCCGGCCAGGCTGGGCGATTCGGAAAAGATGAGCGTGGGGGATTGGGTGCTGGCCATCGGCAGCCCGTTTGACCTGGAAGCCACGGTCACAGCGGGAATTGTCTCCGCCAAGGGCCGCAACCTGCCTGGAGGCCGCCAGTTCCAGTCGTTTATCCAGACCGACGCGGCCATCAATCCGGGCAACTCCGGCGGACCGCTGGTAAGCATGAACGCCGAGGTAATTGGCATCAATACAGCAATTTACACGCAGTCATTCGGATACCAGGGTGTGGGTTTTGCCATGCCGTCCAACGTGGTGCGTGACGTTTACGAGCAGTTGACCACGGGCGATCATCGCGTGGCCCGCGGCTCCATTGGCGTGGAGTTCAGCGCCGCTGCCAGCCCGGCTGTGCTGCGGATGTACGGAGTCAAGAACGGCGTAACCATTTCCAATGTGCGGCCTGACAGTCCGGCTGCCAAGGCTGGATTGCAGGGTGAAGACACCATCACCGCGGTAAATGGCAAGGCGATCAAGAGCGGCGATGAACTGGTAAATCTGATTTCGGCCACCCGGCCCGGCAACAAGCTGACGCTCACGTATGTCCGCAATGGCCAGCAAAAAGAAGCCAGCGTGGCCGTGGCGGACCGCGCCAAGCTGTTTGCCGACCGCACCGACCAGGCGCCGGACGACACGCCGGAAGACAATCAACCGCAACCAACCAAACTGGGCTTGACCGTCAAGCCGGTTTCACCCGAGATGGCCGAGCGCATGGGCACACCGGAAGGCAAAGGCGTGCAGGTGGTTGAGGTGAAGCCAGACTCCTTCGCAGAGGATATTGGCCTGCAACCAGGGCTGGTGATCCTGAAGGTGAACAAACAGACGGTCAATAGCGAAGAAGAATTCCGCAAGATCACTTCGCAGCTGAAGAGTGGCCAGGATGTAGTTTTCCTGGTGCATTCAGGCCGGGGCTCCAACGGCGGAAACGCATTTATTTCCGGAACGCTTCCGTAACAGAACAAACTCCTTGCCGGGGCAGACGCAAAGACGCCTGCTCCGGCAAAGACGTTTTTAGCTGTTTTTTCGCCCGGAATGACCGGTCCGGCGGCGCCACGAAATGTTTTACTACTCGGAAGAACCTGATTTTATGGCACTTCCGTAATCCAGAGCGGGATAACAAACTGCTGGCGTGGCAGCATCCAAACGTGGGATGATGATCCGGCGCTCAGGAAGGGCCCTACCCCCGTCCGGAGGCCTTTTGGTTTTGAGGTATTTTTTGCTTTTGCCGATGAGAAAACTCGTGATCGTAAGCACCATTCTGGTGATGTGCGCCGGATATGCTTCGGCCAAGCCGGCAAAGTCGGCTTCAACGTCAGCCAGGCACGGTCACAAGCACGGCAAGAAGAAAGCCTCATGGAAGAAGAAAGGCCAGCAGGGCATCAGCCCAGACCGCGCAGCAGAGATACAGAAGGCGCTGATCCGGGAGAAATACCTGACCGGCGAACCCACCGGGGTATGGGACGCCCGCACACAGGCAGCCCTGGTCAAATACCAGGCTGACAATGGCTGGCAAAGCAAAGTTGTTCCCGATTCCCGGGCCATCATCAAGCTGGGACTCGGTCCAAACTATTCCTCAGAGTCTCTTCTCAATCAGCCGGCAACCAATACCGGTAGCGTTACCAGCGCGGCTTCGCGCGGCGCCGCAAGCTCACCCGAAAAGCAATAGCTTCTACTTTTTAACTATTTAGACGGCTTCTGCAACTGGGCTTCCGCCAACGGAAGAAAGACCAGGAAACGCGTGTCTCCCGGCTTTGAATTGACCTCAATGCTGCCCTGGTGCTTTTTTACGATCCGTTGCACTGTGTCCAGCCCGAGCCCGGTTCCCTCTCCCACGCCCTTGGTAGTAAAAAACGGCTCAAAGATGTGGGACTTCACCTCGGCTGGGATTCCCGGGCCGTTATCGGCAATCTCCACCACGGCGCAGCCGTCGTCGCGATAGGTCCTGACGCGGAGCTTGCCCTCGCCATGCATGGCGTCAATGGCGTTATCGATGATGTTGGTCCAGACCTGGTTCAGCTCGCTGCCGAAAGAGTC
>DASTPO010000259.1:0-4062 GCA_035762225.1 Candidatus Angelobacter sp. | reverse complement strand
CACGTGCAGGCAGGCGGAGATGCGCATGCCTTTCAGCGGCTGGTTCTTGATGAATTCCTTGCGGATGCTTTGCAGCACCGGCATGGATTGGTTGGCCCACTCAATGCGGCGCTTGCCCAGATCGGCCAGATCAATGCTCTTAATATCAAACGAGGTTTGCGGAACCACAGATGTTGACATGTTCTCCTGTTCGAAGTGCCTGCTACGAGGCATCAGTTTTGCTTGAGGGTCAATGAACCCGGGCCATCGTTGCGTCCGGGCTAGAGCGCAGAGACGCAGCCAGGCTGCGTCTCTGCCAGGAATACTTACCGGGCCGCGCCCACTTTGGATTCAGCCTTGCCTGCTCCCTGCTCGCGCAGTTTAGCGGCTTTGTCCGTGGCTTCCCAGGTAAAGTCGGGGTCCTTGCGGCCAAAATGCCCGTACGCCGCGGTCTTTTTGTAAATAGGGCGGCGCAGCTTCAGGGACTCGATAATCCCTTTTGGCGTAAGCTGGAAATTCTGCCGCACCAGGCTCTCGAGCTTTTCCTCGCTGATCTTGCCCGTGCCGAAGGTGTCCACCAGCACGCTGACCGGCTCGGCCACGCCGATGGCGTATGCCAGCTGCACTTCGCAGCGGTCGGCCAGGCCTGACGCCACAATGTTCTTGGCAATGTGCCGGCACATGTAGCACGCGGAACGATCAACTTTGGTCGGATCTTTTCCGCTGAACGCTCCGCCGCCATGCCGTCCCATGCCGCCGTAGGTGTCCACAATGATCTTGCGGCCGGTTAGTCCGGTATCGCCCATGGGGCCGCCGATGACAAAGCGCCCGGTGGGATTGATGTGGTATTTGGTGTCTTCGTCCAGCAGGTTGGCCGGTACAGCGGCCTGGATCACGTGCTTCAGGATGTCGGCCCGCAGCGTTTCGTTGTCGATGGAATCGGCGTGCTGGGTGGAGATCACCACTGCATCCACGCGGCGTGGCTTGTGGTCTGGGCCGTATTCAACTGTTACCTGGGATTTTCCGTCGGGTCTTAGGTAGGGGAGCATGCCGTTCTTGCGGACTTCAGTCAGGCGCATCGTAAGCTTGTGCGCCAGGTCGATGGCCGTGGGCATGTAATTGTCATTTTCGTTGGTGGCGTACCCGAACATCATGCCCTGGTCGCCGGCGCCGCCGGTGTCAACTCCCATGGCGATATCGCCCGATTGCTTGTTGATGCTGGAGATCACCGCGCAGGTATTGGAATCAAAGCCGTAGAGCGCGTTGTCATAGCCAATGGATTGCACCACGCCGCGCACGACTTTCTGGAAATCGACATACGTCTTGGTGGTAATTTCTCCGGCGATCACCACCAGCCCGGTGGCTGTCAGCGTCTCGCAGGCCACACGGCTGTGCGGGTCTTCCGCAAGGCACGCGTCGAGAATCGCGTCTGAAATCTGGTCTGCAATTTTGTCTGGATGGCCTTCCGTGACCGATTCAGAGGTAAACAAAAACTTTTCGCGTGAAGTCAATGGACTTCCCTCCTGAAATATCTTTTTACATACTGCCCTGGGACAAACCCATGATTACGTTTAACAGGTTAATCAAGGAATCCGTCCGCTCACAACGCTTTGGCGTTACTTGCGGCGGAAACGCAGCCGAACGGGGTTTTTCTGCATGTGAAGCGGCCCGGCAAGCAAGTTACCGGTTTTGAACCTGGCCCTTCTGCGTTGAGTCTTTTTCTATTGTACTAGGCCGGCCGCGCTAAAGGTGAGAGTTCGCGGCTCATTTTCATTGCCCAGCGCGCCGATGGGTTTGCCATTGAAAGTCACGTCGATCCCGCCGGCATTACCGGTCCTGAGGACCACCTGCTTGCCGGCTTTGACCAGCTTCTGCCGGTCCGCGGTCAGCACGCGCTGCATCACGGATCGGCCGTCAGCCACGATCGATACCCACGAATCTTCCTTGGCTTTCACGGTTATGATGAATGCTTTTTCCTGCGGTTTTTGAAGGACCGATTTTGGCTTCGCTGCGTCCTGTTCTGGGGCTTTTTGTTCCGCCGCATGTTTTTCCGGCTGCACTGCCGCGGCTACCGGAGCGCTGGGCTCAACCTGCCTGGTGGACGGAGCTGAAGTCTCTGCAACTTTTCTTGCCGTATCTTTATTCGCCGCGTCTTTAGCATTTGGGGTGGTGGTTGTGGCCGCGGACGATGCCTGCACCGAAGATTCCTGGTTTGTCGGCCTCGATTTGGCCCAGAATGCGTAGCCAACCAGAACACCGGCCAAGGCTGCTGCGGCGAACACCAAAGGCAGCTTGGAGCGCCGCGGGTTCAGCTCGCGGTCAGGCTCGTCGTGAATTTCCAGAGGAAACTTATCTTCGGGTTCGGGCTGCTCATTGCTGGCCAGGGAATAATCAGAAACCGCCTGGTCTTCATCAATACCCAGAAAATGCGCGTAGGCGCGCACAAAGCCCTTGTTGAATACGCCGCCGGGCAGCTGGTCAAAGTGCTCGCCCTCCAGCGCCTCCAGGTGACGCCGGGAAATCTTGGTGGATTCGGAGATTTCATCCAGGGTGATGCCTCGCATCTCCCTTTCACGCCGCAGCCGGTCACCAAATGCGCTCATGGCAGGCCTATTGCCCTTGGTTGGTACGTCAGTTGATTGACCCATGACCTAAAGCTCAAACTCCGATGTTACAAAAATACCCCGTAACTTCTGATTTCACAACTAGTTTC
This sequence comes from Candidatus Angelobacter sp., assembly GCA_035762225.1. Classification (GTDB taxonomy): domain Bacteria; phylum Acidobacteriota; class Terriglobia; order Terriglobales; family Acidobacteriaceae; genus Angelobacter. The sequence continues at coordinate 1,370 of DASTPO010000259.1, read as the reverse complement.
AGAGGTACGTTAGGGCTATTACTCACAAGTTTCAGGTCTATTGTCCGGTTGACGATTGAAGCGGCAATCAAAAAAAAGTGAAAGCGCTTTCAACTGCTGCGCTTGTCCGCCTCGTATGGCTCGTTCACCTTTTGGTCCTTGCCATTCATCGCCATTCATCCGCACAAGAGACATGGCTTCAACGGATGATCGTCGAGCGAAGGAACAAACTCGAGTTCGTCACCCGGGGCGGTGCTTCGAGATTCTCAAGACTGTACATGCGAACGCCACGGTGATGACTGGCCGACTAGCGAACTCCGTGATCCCGCGGAGATGTCCCCGATGTTTGTTGAAAACATAGCAATGCGCTGATCAACACGCAATTTGGCCGGCCAAATCACCGCAGCCGGGCATCAAAAATGCCCGTAAGTTCTGATTGGACAAGCACTTTCTACGGTACGTAAGGGTTATTACCCACTGGTGTCAGGTCTATTGTCCGGTTGCTGATTTGCCAAAATAAAGCGATAATACGCCCAAGTACGAGCTTTCGGAGCGTTACGAGGAACACCCCCAAGCATGAATGAGGCAGCAGGTCCCGAGCGGAATAAATCTAAGAGGCAATTGCAGGAAGTCGCCATCTTCAACGATGTTGCGAAGGCGCTTACCTCTTCGCTGAACCTCGATTCAATTCTGCAAACCATTATGGACAAAATGGCGGAGTTCTTCCGCCCGGACACATGGTCCCTCCTGATGGTCGATGAACAGAAGGACGAGCTCTATTTCGCCATTGCCGTGGGCGACGCTGCCGAAACTCTCAAGACGGTACGTCTGAAGGTCGGGGAGGGCATAGCTGGCTGGGTGGCCAGACATGGTGAGTCCTTAATCGTCCCTGACGTTTACAACGACCCGCGCTTCGCCAAACGCATTGATGAGATGACTAAGTGGAAGACCCGGTCGATCATCTGCGTTCCGCTGCAATCGAAACACCGCGTCCTGGGCGTGATTCAGCTGATCAACTGCGCCATGGAGAGTTTTGGCGAGCAGGAGATGTTCTTTCTCCATGCACTTTGTGATTACGCAGCCATCGCCATTGATAACGCGCGCGCCGTCGAGAAGATCCAGGAACTCACCATCACCGACGATTGCACCGGACTTTACAACGCACGCCATCTTTATAAGACGCTGGAAGCCGAGGTCTACCGCTCCGCCCGCTTTGGCTATGAATTCAGCGTGATCTTCCTTGACCTGGACCACTTCAAGCACGTCAACGATACGTACGGACATTTGGTGGGCAGCAAGCTGCTTCAGGAAATTGGCTTCAAAATCAAATCGCAGCTGCGCCTGATTGATTACGCCTTTCGCTATGGCGGCGACGAATTTGTCATCCTGCT
>DASTPO010000258.1:0-4349 GCA_035762225.1 Candidatus Angelobacter sp. | reverse complement strand
ACTGGCGGCCTCTCTGTATGGCATTCGCCTCTTCATTGAGGGCTCGTCAGGCTACCAGCATCACCGGTGGGACAGGGTGCAGTTGCTGATCTCACTGCTTGTGGCAATGCCCCTGATCATGTTTTTTGTGGAGACGGCGCTCCCTGTCTGGAAGAGAGTCTCCTACGTGGTCGTCGGGCTGTTCGGCGTGGTTGCCGTCTTTGGCATTGCCAGGCTGCTGATGCATGGCGACCTGCGCCTGGTGCAGAAGCTGATCAACTTCATGGCGCTGCTGGCCATGCCGATGTTGCTGACTATGTTATTCATCCCGTTCCGGTCCGCAAACCGCGATCAGCGGATCCTGCGCGCGGGAATTCTGGTTTTCTCCGTGTTCGTGGCGTACACCAACCTTGTCAATATCGGCGCCATCAACGGCGATCCGCAGCTGGAGTTCGTCGGTTTTGTTTGTTTCCTTGCCTGTCTTGGCTATGTCGCCGCCAATCGCACGCAGCGCAATGAAGAACGTCTGCTTTCCCTGAACAAGGAGATGGAGATCGCCCGGGATATACAGTCCGGCCTGCTGCCGGAGAAAAATTTTGCTGTCGCCGGGCTTTCCACGGCCAGCCGCTACGTCCCGGCCAGTTCAGTTGCGGGCGATTTCTATGACTTTCTGCGCAAAGATACCGGCCTGGGCGTGCTCATTGCGGACGTCTCCGGCCACGGCGTGCCTGCGGCGCTCTCAGCCTCCATGGTCAAGGTGGCGATCCGCGCACAAAAGGATGTGGCCGACAATCCCTCACAGGTCCTCACCGGCCTCAACTCGATTCTCTGCGGCAATCTTCAGGGACAGTTTGTCACCGCCGGCTACCTGTTTCTGGACCCGGCGCGCGGAGCGCTGGCCTATGCAGGCGCGGGACATCCACCTCTTCTGGTTTGGCGCAACCGTGAAAAACGCGTGGAAAGCATGGAAGAGAACGGGCTCATGCTCGGCATTTTTCCCGAGGGCGCGTACAAGAGCATGAGCGGCACTCTCCATCCCGGCGACCGTTTTGTCCTATACACTGACGGCATCACAGAGGCGCCAAGCGCGTCGGGCGAGGAGTTTGGCATGGAGCGGTTGAAAAGCTTTTTGGCCGAGCACGCCGCCCAGCCCACCCAGGAGCTTTGTGATCGCCTGATCCGCCACGTCACCGCGTGGTGCGGTAACGGCGCCAGGGAACAGCACGACGATTTGACGCTGATTGTGATCGACTGCAAAGCTGCTTGACCGGCCACATGAACGCTTCGCAACAAATATCGGGCGCGGTTGAAACGCCGTCTCACCGCTTCACCTCCGGACCGGCGATCGTGCTCTACATCGCCGCGGCCAAGCTGCTGCTTCATCTGGCGACGGTGGCCCGCTATGGCATCTTCCGCGACGAGATGTACTACCTTGCCTGTTCCCGGCACATGGCATGGGGATACGTTGACCATCCGCCGCTCACGGTTTGGATGGCGTGGATTTCGCGCGTGATTCTGGGCGATTCACCGCTGGGAGTGCGCCTGATCCCCATCCTTACCGGCGTAGCTGTGGTCTGGCTTACCGGCAAGCTGGCGCGGGAGATGGGCGGAGGCAGATTCGCGCAGGCCATGGCTGCGCTCGCTGTGGTGGTAGTCCCGCTCTATCTGCTGAGCGGTTCCTGGCTGACCGATAATATTTTCGAGCAGCTGATCTGGCTGGGCTGCATCTGGCTGGTGGTGCGGGCGGTCAACACAGGCGACTCCCGCCCCTGGCTCTGGTTCGGCACATTGGCGGGATTGGGGTTTGAAAATAAGTATTCCATTGCCTTCTTGCTCTTTGGATTGCTGGTGGGTGTGGCTCTCACTCCGCATCGCCACTTCCTGAAAAGCCGTTATTTGTGGCTGGGAATTCTGGCCTGCGCCGTGATTTCCCTGCCGAATCTGCTTTGGCAAATCCACTACCATTTCCCTTTTCTGGAGTTGATCCACAATATCAAGATGAATAACCGTGATGTTGTGCGCAACCCGGTGGCGTTCATCGCCAATCAGGCCGTCATCATGAACCTGGCGCTTTTCCCACTGTGGGCGGCGGGATTGGTCTGGCTGCTCTTCGGGCGCTCCAGGCCTGATGCTGAAAAAGCAAACGGTAGCCATGAATCCAGCCGGCAGCAATACCGGCTGCTGGGCTGGACGTATCTTGTAGTGCTGGCCGCGTTCATTGCGGTCAAGGCTAAGAATTATTATGTCGCGCCGATCTATCCAATTCTGTTCGCTGCAGGAGCAATCGCGCTGGAGCGCCTCTGGGCGGGCCGGCGTGCCGGATACTGGGCGCGCGGCGTTTATGTCGCGTTGGTCATCATCGCCGGCGCGCTGTTGCTACCGTTTTCTGTGCCCGTTCTTTCGCCCGAAGGATTTCTGCGTTATGAAAAAGCGCTTGGTGTCCAGCCGCCGGAGTTTGAGCACCAGCAAAATGGCCCGTTGCCACAGTGGTATGCCGATGAGTTTGGCTGGCAGGAGATGGTGGAAAAAGTAGCAAAGGTCTACAACAGCCTGTCGCCGGAGGAACGGGCCCGCACGGCTATCTTTTCCAACAACTGGGGAGATGCCGCGGCCGTTGACTACTATGGCCCCCGTTACGGCCTGCCGCACGCCATCAGCAAACACAATAGCTACTGGATTTGGGGGCCCGGGAATTACGACGGCAGCACCATGATCATCTTGCACAGCAGCGGCGAGCACGACAGCGAATACTTCCAGAGCGTTGAGCGCGTTGGCCGCGTGGAGCACCCCTATGCGCGCCGTGACGAATATTTTGACATCCTTCTATGCCGCGGGTTGAGAGCCAGCCTGCGGGATGCGTGGCCGCAGCTCAAGCAATTTGACTAGCGTCTAGCGCTCCATGATCTCCACCGGATCGCCGACGCGAATCTTACCCTCAGCGATCACCGAGCAATCCAGCGCCGTGCTGCCATCCAGCTCGCGGATGATCCGCTGCAACACGGTGAGGTCCTGCGCTTGCGTATCGGGATCATAGGTGGTCATTACGCAGCGATCACGGAGTTGCTCCGCGAGGATGCGCACCGCGCCGATGGCGATCACGCGTCCCGGCCAACGGCGCTCTTCGAGTTCGGGAACATCGGCGACAAGGATGTTAGGACGCAGCCGGCGATGGTCGATGTTCAGGTAGCGTGCCGCACCATCGGTGGCCACCAGCAGTGGCAGTATGTCGAATGCCTGTGGAGCAGGGATGCGCTCAAGCGTCACCGGCTCCCCCGCCGCTGCGCGCACCAGTTCCAGCGCTTCCGGCGTATTCCAGAGGTGGCCGTTGATGGTCGGAATGCCCTCGGGGTTCAGGGAGCCTTGCAGCCCCAGGAGTTTAGGCCGCGTACGCGAGGTGAGGAACCGTCCGTTGAGGCCGCGGATTACGGCAATTTGGCGGTCCGCGGGAATGCCCACGTTCGTAATTTCAGTCTCATGGAGTTGCTCGCCCTTCAGGCTCTTTACCGGATACCGCCAGATTTCTGCTACATGCATGGGCTTGGTTGGATGACGATCGTCTGGTCTCAGATTCAGGTCTTACTGGCGCGATCGCTCGCAAATGCCGTTGGACGTTAAGCATCTGCGTTTTACTGATTGCTCTTTGCCAATTGCCTCTAGCTGCCTTTCTTGGCCACCAGAATAACCACAGGAAAGCTGTAGTAGATCTTTCCTTTTTCCCGGCGCGTGTTGAGATCGAGCGAGTTGCCGGCGATGGAGTCGGCAAAGATCTGGCGCAGCCGGTCGGCATTGCCTTCATTGGGAAATGAGCGCGACAGCAGGTCCTCCAATTCGCCTTCCATGCGATAGCTGGTGACTTGCGGCTTGCCCAATCCAGCTTTGCTAAACAGTCCGATGAGTTCCTCCGGCGGCATGGCGCGGACGTGCGAAGGGTCGCGCAGCCGTTCAGCCGCATTCAGCGCATCTGCTTTTTCCGGGACTGGCGCCATGTCGGCGATCACCACCCGGCCGCCGGGCTGGCAAACCCTGACCATCTCTCTCAGAACTGTCAGCGGCTCCTCCAGATGGTGAAGGACAAAGCGTGAACTCACGATGGAAAAATCCGCGTCCGGATAGGGAAGCGACGTTACATCGCCCTGCCGCCAGCTCAGGTTGTTCAGGCCCTGCTCCTGCTGGACTCTTTTCGCTTGTTCCAGCATGGCTGGCGTCATGTCGATGCCCGAGGCATGGCGCACTACGCGGGCAAACGCGCAGGCCAACAATCCCGGGCCGCAGGCTACGTCCAGAGAAGTGTCTTCAGCCGCGGCGTTCGCCGCCTGCACAATCATGTTCAGCGCGTCTTCGTTGCGGATTGCCGGCGCCGAGGCAAACGG
>DASTPO010000257.1:0-2184 GCA_035762225.1 Candidatus Angelobacter sp. | reverse complement strand
GTGGGAAACCGTGGCTGGCGCCCAGGCCATTGCCGCTGAAATCGGCGCTACGGTTGAAGCCGCGGTTTTTGGCAGCAACATCGCCGGCATCGCGCAGGAGATCGCGGCCAAAAAAGTCGCCAAAGTGTACGCGATCGAATCGCCCAAGCTCGCTAAATACGAGCCCGATGGCGTGGTCGCGGCCCTCAAGGACTTCATCAGCCAGAAAAAGCCCGCGCTGGTGCTGATGCCGCACACCTACCAGGTGCGCGACTTCGCCCCGCAACTGGCCACCGCGCTCCAGCGCACGCTGATCAGTGACTCCACTGCCTTCCACAAGAGTGGTGACAAGCTGGTCTTTACCCGGCAGATGTTCCAGGGCAAGTTCGCCGCTGACGTCTCCTTCGCCTGCCCCCGTTGAGACCGTGAACGCGCAGATCGCCGACGGAGTACAGCGCAACCACCCTGAAGATCCATTCAAAGAGGCCAAGCAGGCTGTCGACCTCACCCAGGCTGAAATCATTGTCTCGGTCGGCCGCGGCATCAAGGAGCAGAAAAACATCGAGCTGGCCAAAGCTCTCGCCGACGCTCTCGGCGGCGAGATTGCCGCCTCGCGTCCCATCTGCGACTCCGGCTGGCTCCCCATGGACCGCCAGATCGGCAGCTCCGGGCAGACAGTGTCGCCCAAGCTATATCTTGCCGTGGGCATCAGCGGCGCCATCCAGCACATCGTGGGCATGAAGGGCGCGCGCAGCATCATCGCTATTAATAAAGATGCCGAAGCGCCCATCTTTGAGATCGCCGACTTCGGCGTCGTGGGAAACCTTTTTGATATCGTTCCCGCCCTCACGGAAGAAGTGAAGAAAGCCAAGGGATAACGTTTCACTGCCAGGATACGGATGGGATGGACCTCTTAGGCTCGGACAATGAGTTTCCATGTGAGACATGAAATGCGGATCCACGGTTTTCTCCGCGTCTCCGCGCCTCCGTGGTGGATTTTTGGTTTTACCGGACAAACTGGATGATTATTTTTCGCAAACCTCTTGAAGGCGTCGAACGTCCGCAGATGGAGTCTGACGTCACCATCGTTGGCGGCGGGCCGGCCGGACTGGCCTGCGCGCTGCGCCTCGCCCAGCTCATTGACCGCCACAACCGCCGCCATCCTGACGCGCCCCTGAGCAAGGAGAACATCAACGTGGTGGAAAAGGCGCGCGAGCTCGGCCAGCATTCGCTCTCCGGCGCTCTCCTCGATCCCCGCTCCATGGATGAACTTCTTCCCGGCTGGCGTGAAGAGGCACCGCTGGACGCCGAGGTCACCCGCGAAGACGTCTTCTTCCTCACCGAAAAGCACGAGCACCGCCTGCCCCTCACCCCGCCGCCGCTTCAGGACCACGGCAACTACGTCATCTCCATCAACCGCTTCGTGAAGTGGCTGGGAGAAAAAGTGGAGCAGGCCGGCATCACCGTCTTTACTGGATTTGCCGGATCAGAGCTCCTGCTCGAAGGCGACCGCGTCGCCGGCATCCGCACCGACGACAAGGGCGTGGACAAGAAGAACCAGAAGAAGTCCAACTTTGAGCCCGGGTATGACGTGCGCTCCAAGGTCACCGTGCTGGCTGAAGGCCCGCGCGGCTCGTTGACCAAGCAGCTGGTAGACAAATTCAACTTGCAGCAGGGCCGCAATCCGCAAGTCTACGGCATTGGCGTCAAGGAGCTTTGGGAAGTCCCCAGCGGCGCCATCAAAGCCGGCCAGGTGATTTACACCATGGGCTGGCCGCTCACCACCAAAGAATATGGCGGCGGCTGGATCTACGGATCAAAAGACAACATTGTTTCGCTCGGCTACGTCACCAGCCTTGACTATCAGGACCCCCGGCTCGATCCCCAGCGCGTATTGCAGGATTTCAAGTCTCATCCGCTGGTTGCCGGCTTGCTGCACGGCGGAAAGATGATCCGCTATGGCGCCAAGACCTTCCCGTACGGCGGATGGTATTCCATGCCGCCGCTGGCCGGAAACGGCTGGATGATCGTCGGCGATTCTGCCAGCCTGCTGAACTCGCAGCGGCTGAAAGGCATTCACCTGGCCATCAAGAGCGGGATGCTGGCGGCCGAGACCGCCTTTTCCGCGCTGCGGGAAAACAGTTTCACATCCGCCACGCTGCACCGGTATGCGGAAAGCGTGGAGTCAAGCTGGATCAGAGACGA
>DASTPO010000256.1:0-4233 GCA_035762225.1 Candidatus Angelobacter sp. | reverse complement strand
CCATGAATAGCATCGCGCTGTCCGCCGGCTTTGGCTGCGTGCGCCGGTTCAACGCGGCTATCCGCAAGACCTATAACAGAACGCCCACGCAAATCAGGCGCCTGACCCGGCAGCAGCCCACGCAACCGGAAAATGAATATCTGCTTAACCTGCGCTTCCGTCCGCCGTATCACTGGAAGGGCATGCTGGAGTTCTTGGCCGCGCGCGCCTTGCCCGGCGTTGAAGCTGTGGACGATCAGCGCTACCGTCGTTCCATCTCGCTCAACGGCTGCCCAGGTTATTTTGAGGTCTCTCTTGACGAAGCGAACCTGGCGCTCGCCGTGCGGGTACAGATCGCGCAGCCTCAGTTGTTGTTTGTGATCATCGAGCGCATCCGCCGCATGTTTGACCTGAATGTCGATTGGGCGGCCATTGAACAGGGGCTTGGCGGCGATCCGGAGCTGACAGCCCTGATTGCAACTGAACCGGGCCTGCGTGTTCCGGGCTCCTGGGACGGCTTTGAATTGACAACGCGCGCCATCCTCGGGGAGCAGACCTCAGTGAGAGCCGCGGCGGCGTTGGCAGGACGGCTGGCAAAGCGTTTCGGACGGCCGGTGTCCCTGGCAGCCGGTCTCACCCGTCTGTTTCCCACGCCAGAAAAGCTGGCCGATGCACATTTGACCTCCGCGGGCGTAGGCGGGAAGCGAGCGCAGATAATTCAGGCCGTGGCGCGTGCGGTCGTTGATGGCCGGATTAACTTTGAGCGGATCGTCGATTGCGACGCCTTCACGGCCACCCTCCGCGAAATTCCCGGCATCGATCATGCCAAGGCTCAATACGTAGCGATGCGGGCCCTGGGAGACCCTGACGCATTCCCTTGCTCTGACAGCGACGTTCTGCGCGGGCTCGGCATGACAACTTCGCGTGGCCTGATGGAGCGCGTTGCAACCTGGCGGCCCTGGCGATCCTATGCCAGCATGTATCTTTGGAATGCCGCTAAGAACACGCGCCGGACGGCCACGCCGATGCTTCCTGAAAGTATCTTGCGGCGCCAGGGATCTGCGGCGTCTATCTACTGTCCCGACTGATCGGCCTTTCCATCTTCCTCCCGCTCCTTGGTATCCGTCCACGAGCGACCTGACATTGGCGGACTGCCCGAGTGAATTTGGCAGGGCGAAGGGTGTAATCTTAACTTTTGGAACACGCTCGTTATCGGACTATGCGCGCCCAGCCTGGAGACCTCTCAACCCACAATGCTGCCCAGCATCACCCGGCAATGATTGATGACTATGGCATCATTGGCAACTGTCGATCCACGGCTCTGGTATCACGCTTTGGCTCCATAGACTGGTTGTGCTGGCCCCGGTATGACAGCGCTGCTATCTTCGCCTCGATACTCGATCCACGCCAGGGCGGTCACTGGTCGATCGCTCCGGTGCGCCCCTTCACATGCGAGCGCGCTTATGTCGGCGAATCCAACGTCCTGAAGACGGACTTCATACTTCCAGACGGCCGCGCCTCTCTCATCGATCTCATGCCCGTTATGTCGGAAGAGTTCAAGCAGGAAAACTTTGTTCCCGAACAGGAGCTTATGCGCCAGGTTGTCTGCACGGAAGGCGAGATCGAAATCGAAATTGATTTTTTTCCGCGCGCCTTTTACGGCCGCAGTCCGGTCCAAATTCGTCAGATGGGTCTCCATGGCCTGCGCATGGAGGTGGGACGCGGCGCATATTGGTTGCGAAGCAGTGTTCCGCTGAAGATCACAGAAGACCGGGCCCATGCTCGAATTGCGATGAAGCGCGGAGAAACACACCAGATCTCGCTCAGTTATTCTGAAGAGTCGCCGGCGGTTCTACCCTCTCTGGGAGACCGCGTGCATGCGACCATCCAACGCTCCGTTGAGTGGTGGACCCAGTGGGCCGCAAGATCAAAATATCAGGGCCCTTATCGCGATGCAGTCGTGCGCAGCGCCCTGGTTCTGAAGCTGCTCGCCTACGCGCCTTCCGGCGCCGTCACTGCCGCGGCCACAACCTCACTTCCGGAACGGATTGGCGATACCCTTAATTGGGATTACCGCTATTGCTGGCTGCGCGACGCTTCTCTTACCATCCGCGCGCTCCTGGGATTGGGGTACGTCGCGGAAGCCGAGAGCTTCATTTCCTGGTTGTTGCATGCCACGCGGCTGACCCAGCCTGAGCTGCGGATTCTCTACACCGTTTTTGGCCGGATCGCTCCGCGGGAAAGAGAGCTTCCATGGCTGAAGGGACACCATGACTCGCATCCGGTTCGCATCGGCAATGACGCGCGAAAGCAGCTTCAACTCGACGTTTACGGTGAGGTCATCGACGCCAGCGCGCAATATGCCCAGGCCATTGAGAGTTTTGACCGAAAAACGCAAAAGGTGCTGGTAGGTCTGGGAAAGTACGTTGCCGGAAACTGGAACTCTCCTGATGAAGGGATCTGGGAACCGCGCACCGGGCAGCAAAACAATACCCACTCGCGTCTGCTGTGCTGGACCGCACTGGACCGCCTTCTCGCCCTGAATGAGAAGGGGCGACTCGCCGGCGTTCCGCGCGATCTTTTCACTCGCGAGCGGGACCGCATCCGCCAAGAAATTGAACAGCGTGCCTGGAATCCCCGCCTGCAAAGCTATGTGAGCGTGCTTGACGGCGATCAACTCGATGCCACCCTCCTTCGCGTCCCCTGGTATGGCTTTGAAAAGGCCGACTCAGAGCGCATGGTTTCCACCTTCCTCGCCGTGCAAGACAAACTCGGAACAGGAGACGGGCTGCTCTACCGCTACGGTCGCCGGCCTCCAGAAGGAGCTTTCGGTATTTGCGGTTTCTGGGGAGTTGAGTACGAGGCTCTTCGAGGATCACTACAGCAAGCTCACCATAGAATGGACTCTCTTCTGCGCTATGGAAATGATCTGGGCCTGTTTGCCGAAGAGATCGATCCTGAAACGGGCAACGCTCTGGGAAATTTTCCGCAGGCATTTACCCACGTAGGCCTGATCAGCGCGGCGCTCACGCTGGAGGAAAAGGAGCGCGGCGAGGGCCATCCTGCTGTTCACACCGCATCTCAAGTCGAGGAGGCCAGGACATGAACTGGAGCAGCTGGCTGCTTTGGGGGTTTGCGGCAACCGTCGTGCTGACCACGATCAGCTCGGCCGCCCAGGGTCTGGGGCTTACCCGCATGAACCTTCCTTACATGCTGGGAACAATCTTCACTCCTGATCGTGAAAAAGCAAAGCTGTATGGGTTCGGCGTCCATATGTTCGCAGGGTGGATCTTTTCGCTGATCTACGTTCTGCTCTTTCAAGTGCTCGGAGCCGCTGGCTGGTGGCGTGGGGCCATGATCGGGCTGATCCACGCCATTTTCGTTCTCGTGGTGCTGATGCGCCTGTTGCCCGGGCTGCATTCCCGCATGGCGGGTGAGCATCACGGTCCGGCTGCACACAACATGCTGGAGCCGCCCGGATTTCTTGCCTTGAATTATGGGTTTCAGACGCCGCTGGCAATCCTGTTATCGCATATCGTCTTCGGGATCATTCTCGGCGTGTTCTACCGCCTGAACTGAATGCGTCCGAGCACGCTCACGCCGCGCTTGGATAGGCAATTGTGCTCAGCAATGCATTCTCCGCCTGGCGCGAGTCGAGCCGGGTATGTTGCGCTACCACCGGGACATCAGAACGGATGACGCTGGAGAAGTCCGTGTCTCGAGGAATGGGGGCGGGATCGCGTAGATCGTTGAATCGCACGTGGCGAGTGCGCCGCGCCGGCACGGTCACCTTATACGGCCCAACCGGCTCGCGGTCGGAATAATAGATTGTAATCTCTATGTTTGCCTCGGTGTCGGACGCGTTCATCAGACACACTGTTTCATGGCTCAGCATCTGTGGTTTGGGTCCATGGCTTTCTGAAGGAATATAGCCTTCCGCGATCACCCATTCTCTTACGCCTATCGGTTTGATCATCGTTTCTCCTGTTCAGCTCTTATGCAATAGCTTCCACGCAATCACAGCACTGGCGCCGGCCGCCGACACTCCAGCCAGAGCACGCAGTCGCGCTTTCCTTCTTGCTGCTTCACGGCGTTTGACGATCTCATCCTCGGGTCGCGTGGAGGAATTCTGGCCGCGGCCTCGTTGTGCGATTTGCATTACTTCCGCCAGATGCAGCGCATGCCGGCCCGTCTGCTGGGAGATCTGCTCGCGGCAGCTGAAGCCATCGGCAACAATCATCTCTGAGAGCGCCG
>DASTPO010000255.1:0-5675 GCA_035762225.1 Candidatus Angelobacter sp. | reverse complement strand
CTTGCGCCATTCATCCCCATTGATCCCCAGGTTTGTTTGTTGCAAACACAAGGTCGAGCTGGTGGATATCCCCACAAAACCCAAAAATGCCAGCTGGGCATCCCCATAAAAGCCAAAAACGCAACAGGAGTAACCCTCCGTTGCGTTGCTTATACGAACGTAATCAGAACGATTTCCGGGGTAGTTCCCAGCCGCAAGGGTGGCCCCCACGTTCCTGTGCCGTAAGTTGTATAAACCCACATTTTGCCAAAAAGTTGCAGACCGTGAATGAATTTTCCCCAGACACGCTGGGCAATCAGCGTCCAGGGAAAGATTTGCCCGCCGTGGGTGTGTCCGGAAAGCTGCAGTGAGACGCCTTCCGCCTCGCTGATGGGAAGCTGCACCGGCGCGTGGAGCAGCAGAACGCAGGCCCGCCCTCGATCCAGCTTCATGCTTTGCAGCACCGCTCGATAGCGCTCAGGATGGGCCGCGTCACGGTAGTGGACGCCGGCCAACTGAAGGCCATCGACATCCACCTTCTCATTGTTCAGAACGCGCACGCCGCTATCCAGAAGAGGCGGCAGATATTCCGCGTTGCGGTAAAACTCCTCATGGTTCCCGGCAATGTAGTACACGCCAAAAGGCGGGCGGTGTGGAGCTGCGGCAGCCTGCTGGCCCGGTTGAGAGGTCAAACGCTTCCACGGCTGCGCCAGTCCGGTGAAATTGGCAGCCACGCCATCGTAGAGGTCGCCTGCGACCAGCACGATGTCCGGCCTGAGTTCCGCAATTTTGCTGACCACGCGGGTAACAAAACGGCCATTGCGGACGTGCCCCAGATGCAGATCGCTGACCAGCGCCGCCGTCCGGCCGCGCCACTGTGACGGCAGGTTCGCCAGGGTGACCTTAAGCCGCACCACGCGCGGCAACGCCGCATTGAGCATGCCGCAGAGTCCGGCAACCACGGCCGCCGCGAACGCACAGTCGGCAATCGCGGCCCGTTCGAAGCCGAGTCCGGCAACCGCGCTGATTCCATACACGATCCAGCAGCTGATTGACGCCAGCAGAAAAAAACTGGCGAAGCCGAGCCAGATTGCCGAGGCAGAGTAAATCACGCGAACCAGCGGGTGAAATGAATACCAGCCGCGCAATGATGCCAGGACAAAGCTCACGGAAAGCAGCGCAAATGCCAGCTTGACTCCGAGCGACGACGCCCAGCCGCCCCGGAAATAAGAGAGCGTGCCATAAACGAACCAGTGCGCCACAAAAAGTATTGCCTGAACGATGCTGATGAATGCCAAAAGTCGCGAACGCAACCGGTTATGAATCCTTCAAAGTAAAAGAACGCTCTTTTGAGTTTACAGGAGCCGCATCGCCGGCGTGTGGCGTACAAAAGTGTGCCGTGTCTCCCAAATGCCTTGCGCGTACGCAACAGGCTCACAGAGCATTACTTAAGCCCGTCCGGTTGCCGCCGATAAACTTATGTATGCCTCTCCCAACGCACACCTGCGCCGCCGGTAATGCCGGCCTCCTCGTTCCTGCCGAAAGATCATTTCGTTACACCACCAACATCTCCGTACTGGCGGCTCTGTTGATCAACGGCAAAGAAAGACGGCTGCCCCAGACCGTTTTGCGCAACATCAGCTGTACCGGAGCGGGAATCACTTCATCGCTGACGCTGCCACTGGGCGAAAACATCTCGCTGCATTTTTATCTTCCCGATAGCGGCAAACCCTTCCGCGCCCTGGCTAAAGTCATCTGGAGTGACAGCCACGGGCATTGCGGCGTCGAGTTTCAGCAGGTTTCGGAGGAGCATTTCCGACGGCTCAAATCATGGCTGGCAACTAAGCTTTCGGAACGCCAGACGCCCGCTCTCACACCCGCACTGCCTCTGGGCTCGTTTATCTCAGAAACACGCGGGTAGAGGCCACATCACGCAATCTGATCGCACCACCCCGTCGCCCTCGCACGGTGGACGGTTCATTCGATGAACATGCAATCCCCATAGGAAAAGAACCTGTATCGTTGGTCCACCGCATGAGCGTAGGCGCGCAACACGTTCTCCCGCCCGGCAAAGGCCGCTACCAGCATGAGCAATGTTGACTTGGGCAGATGAAAATTCGTCAGCAGGGCACTTACCGCACGGAATTGGAAGCCCGGATAGATAAAAATGTCCGCCTCGCCCGAGCCGCTGCTGATGCGCGCTGGCCCTTGTGAACTTCCGGAACTCTGGGCCGCCACAAATTCCAAAGTGCGGACCGTGGTGGTGCCCACAGCCACTATCCGGCGCTTTTCCTCCAAAGCTCGATTGATCTGTGCTGCGGCGCGTTCCGATATGGCAAAGCTCTCCCGATGCAGCTTGTGCTCTTCCACAACCTCCGCATGTACCGGCTGAAATGTTCCCAGGCCCACGTGCAGCGTAATCTCCGCGATTTCCGTTCCACCACCCCGAATTGCCGCCAGCATCTCCGGCGTAAAGTGCAACCCGGCCGTAGGCGCGGCAATGCTGCCACGGGTTTCTGGGCGGGCATACACGGTCTGGTAGCGCTCACGGTCTTCCGGCCGGTCGTCGCGCGCGATATAGGGAGGAAGCGGGACATGTCCCAGCTTATCCAGTGTGCCAAAGAAATCAGGTACCGCTGCAAAACGCAGGGTGCGCTCGCCAAAGTCGCCGCGACCAATGACTTCGGCGACCAGGGCGGCTTGTTGCTCGAGCTTCGCGTCCGCGGCATCTGCAAGGTCTTCCGGCGGGCCGAAGTATAGTTTTTCGCCCACGCCAATCTTCCTCCCCGGGCGCACCAGCGCCTGCCATTCCAGGGGTGCGATCTGCCGGGTGAGCAGCACCTCGATACGTCCATGGAGAAAATCGCGCGCGGCAGGATTTCTGGGACTCACTGGCTGGGAATGGACGCCGCCACGGTGGCCAAAAAGCCGCGCCGGGAAGACTCGACTGTTGTTCAGGACGAGCAGGTCGCCTGAACGAAGGAAGCTGGGCAGCTCCGTGAAACGGTGGTCCGCAAAGGCCCCGCTCGCGCGCGCGAGACGGAGCATGCGCGAGGCGCTGCGATCGGCCAGCGCTTCCTGGGCGATCAATTCCTCCGGCAGTGCAAAATCAAAATCGGAAACCCGCACCCGCTAGATTATATTGTGATCAAGTCCGCCCAGAGGCCAGCCACAGGCTGCGGCTCGGAGCCCGAGGTAGGTAGAGTCATGGGAAAATCCCGGGAACGCGAGGTTCTCGCGCGCGAGGAAATTTGCCGCATCGGGCGAATGCTGCACCAGTGCGGCTTTGTCGCCGGATGCGACGGCAATATTTCCATACGGCTCGAACGCAACCTGGTCCTGGGCACACCAACGTCAATTTCCAAAGGCATGATGGAGCCCGATGATCTGGTCCTGGTGGACATGAACGGCACGCAGAACGGAGGCGGCCGCGCTCCCAGTACTGAGCTGGCGATGCATCTGCTCTACTACCAGTCAAGGCCCGACATTCGGGCCGTGGTTCACGCGCATCCTCCCACGGCAACCGGATTTGCTACGGCGGGAATCGCGCTAGATGAGCCGCTGGTGGCCGAAGTGGTGGTCACCTTTGGCGCCATTCCGCTGGCGCGTTACGGCACTCCGGGAACCACGGAGCTCACCGATGAATTGGGGCCGCTCATGCCTCATCATGACGCCATTCTCATGGCGAACCATGGCGTCGTTACCTGTGGGCATGATTTGCTGAATGCTTACATGAAGATGGAAAAAGTCGAGCATTATGCGCGGATCGTCGCCGTGGCACGCCAGTTAGGGCCGCTCCAGCCGCTCACTGAGGAACAGGTCCGCGCGCTGATGAAGGCGCGGCAAAGCTATGAAGGCAATCGGGTTCCCGCACCCTCCGAATTCGACTGAAATCGCCCCTGGCGGTGTGCGGCTTTTCATAGCAACAGAAAAGGACGGCCTGCTCTGGCCGTCCTTCTGCAAAAAATTGTTTTTCAAGCTACAGCACTTGTACGTTTTCCGCTTGCCACCCTTTTGGACCTTTGACGACGTTGAACTGAACCGGCTGGCCTTCTTTCAGACTGCGGAAGCCATTCGATTGAATAGCGGAGAAGTGTACAAAAACATCCTCCCCATTCTCGCGGGAAATAAAGCCATAACCTTTCGCGTCATTGAACCATTTCACTGTTCCTTGTTCCATGTGGTACACGCATTCCTTGTATCTGAAATTTGCGCTTTTCTGGAGGGTAGTGCAAGCAGGTTTGCAGGTGGTGCAGCGCCGCTGTACAACGCTTCTGAAACAACGCGGTGTCATTATAACCTTGAAAAACCAGGGTTGTCTGCAAAAATAAGACTAACCTTAGAATCCAAACCGGCCGCATATGATACGGTAGTCTAACCACGCAAATGATTGTAGGGACAGGAGTTGACATCACCGAAGTGCTCCGGATCAAGGCCGCCGTGGCGCGCTTTGGTGACCGCTTTCTTAGGCGGGTCTTCACCTCAGCCGAGGCCGCCTACTGCCTCGCCAAGCCTAATGCCGCCGAACGCCTGGCCGCGCGTTTTGCCGCCAAGGAGGCTGCCTTGAAAGCCATCGGGACCGGCCTGCGCCATGGGATTACGTGGCGCGATGTCGAGGTGGTCCGCGTGCCGGGGCAGCGACCCACGATCAGTTTTCACGGCAAAGCTGCTCAATTCGCCGACCGCCTGGGCTCCAAACGCGCACATCTTTCGCTCTCTCATACTGCCGAGCATGCGATTGCTTACGTGATCCTGGAAAGCGACTGAGCTTTCCAAAACTTGCTGCCGTGTGAGAACCTTAAACGCGAATGAGTCTAACCCTCGCCGCGCAACCCCAGACCTCCACAAACCAAATGACCCCGCGAGCCGTGATGCTGGCGGTGGCGCTGGTCAGCTTTGCCAGCCTTCTCCTGGAGCTGGCGCTTACCCGGCTCTTCAGCGTGGTGCTCTTCTATCACTTTGCGTTTTTTGCCATTTCCGTGGCGCTGCTGGGGCTGGGGTCGGGCGGGGTATTCGCCCATATTCGCCGCCAATGGCTGCAGCGGTTTGACATGCGGGTCCTGGGCGCGCGCCTGTGCCTTCTGAATTCGATTCTGATTCTGGTTGCCGTCGAAGTGGTCTTGCATACGCCGGTTTCGCTGGAGGTCACCGGCCGCAACTTCGGTAAGCTGACGATCATCTACCTGGCAGCAGCCGTCCCGTTTTTCCTCACCGGCCTGCTTTTCTCCGTCCTATTTGCCCGTTCTACTGACGCGATCTCCCATCTTTACGGCGCTGACCTTGCCGGAGGCGCCACCGCCTGTCTGGCTGTGGTCCCGATGTTGAATCTGGTTGGCGCGCCCAATGCTCTCTTGCTGGCCTCCGCGTCCATGGCTGTGGCGGGCGCTTTGTGGGCGGCTGACGATCGCTTGCGCAAAATCGGATACGCGCTGGCCGCGGTCTTCGTCGTCCTGGCGGCGGCCAACTATTCGGGCAAGCTGGTGGACGTGATCTATGCCAAAGGCGCTTATCGCGATCCCAGGTGGGTGGAGTACGCGCGCTGGAACGCGATCTCCCGCATTGAAGTGAACACGCAGCTGGGCGGTCGCTACGTCGTCATCGACGCGGACGCTACCACGGCCATCATGAACGTCGACCCGGCGCACTGGGACCAGGATGGCGCGCCCACGCCAACCCATACAGGCCTGCCCGCTAAG
>DASTPO010000254.1:0-12403 GCA_035762225.1 Candidatus Angelobacter sp. | reverse complement strand
CGGAAATAGCGTGCGCACGGTGAGCAGCGGCTGCTCATTCGGCAGCACGGTGCCGTTTGGACCGGGTACGCAATCAACTTCTGACGCGCGAATGCAACTGCGCACAAGCTCCACCGTGTTGATCATTTCGTGGAGGTGGTTCTGCACGTGCTGAAATCCGCCGATACCCACAGCGTCCGCCATATTCAAGGCTACGCCGAGTAAAAACTCTGCCTTAGCCAGATTCTTGGTGGCGAACTGATGCATGATCTGGCTCATGGTGCCGGTTTCAGCAAACATGCCGTTGCCGAGCTTAGGCTCCTGATAAATGAAGACGCGCTCCCACGGAACCAGCACATTGTCGAAAATGGCGACGCAGTCCATCTCGTCCAGACGCGCCGAGAACGGGTAATCCTGGACACGGCCGTCACGCGGGGTGATGGCCGGACGGCAAATGAAACGCAGCCCCTTGGTTGCGACTGGAATTGAAAACGCAAAAGCGTAGGGCTTGGCATCGTCCGAGAGTTGCAGAAACGTGGAAGGAAAGACGGCGATATCGTTGGAAAAGGGGGCCAGCGTGGCGATCATGCGCGCGCCGTGGACCACGATTCCCGCGTCCGTTTCCTTTACAATAGCCGCCGCCGTATTCTGCTGGTGTACCGGCTTGGAACGATCGGTCTGCGGATTGATCAGCGTGTGCGTGAGCGCGAGATCGTGCTTGCGCAGGTGCTCGTAATAGCTGCGAATATTCCTGCCAAAGCGCTCGCCGCCGCGCGCGAAGTAGTCCTGCGCGGAACCCAGCCCGGTCATGTGGACGTTCATGAAATCCGGGCTGCGTCCCATCATGCCGCCGGTCCAGTCCATCCACACCTTCACCATTTCACGGCGACGCACCAGATCGGCTTGCGACTTTGGCTCCAGATAGGAAAGGCCCGCGCGCTCCCCATCTGGATTGACGTAGGTGAGCTTCTCCTGGAGTTGGGGGTCGTGCTGCATGTCATACAGCTCGGCGATCGACTCGGCCACGGGCCTGAAGCGCGGGTCGAGCGTGACATCGCGGACTCGTTCGCCATCAATCCATAATTCGCGATCATCGCGGAGCGAGTCCAGATACTGCCGGCCGGTTCGAATCATTCTTTTCCCTCTCGCATGTCTTGTCGCTTAGTCAGGAACGCGGAATGCCATGATTCCGTACCCCATCATCCCAAACGGGTAATAAACTTTTCGTTCCAGGCGCGCGTGCGACGGCAAGGCGGCGCGCATCGCCATCCACTGCACCACTTCCACCGAGTGTTCTCCGCCCAGGCGGGCAAAATCGGCCATGGTGTAAGAGTTCAACTCCTGCGGCGAGCTCTCAATCAGATCCATGAACTTGCGGTCCCACTCGGCTGTTACTCGTCCGCAATTCGGGCCGGTTAGCTGGTGTGAGAGGCCTCCGGTGCCGAACACCACAACGCGCAGGTCGCCCGGAAAACTTTGAATGGCCCGGCCCACGGCCTCGCCCATTTTCCAGCAACGTTGCGGAGAAGGCAGCGGCTCCATCACAACGTTGATGGTCAGCGGCACCACCGGAATCTTCCAGCCCTCGTCCAGCAGCGGCATGGGAGAAAGAAAGCCATGGTCAAGCGACATGCGGTGCGATGCCGTGATGTCGAACCCGTCGGCCACCATGCTTGCCGCGATATGGGCGGCGAGTTCCTTGTGGCCCGGAATCGGGGGGAACGCGCGCGCGCCAAGCCCTTCATCGGGAATGTCATACTGCTCAGCCAGGCCGATGCTGAACGTTGGCCATGCGTCGTAGAAATATTGATCCACGTGGTCGTTGTAGATCACCACCAGCACATCAGGCTTCTGGGACGCCAGCCATTGCTGCGATTTTTCAAAGGCGGTGAAAAGCGGCTTCCAGCCCACGTCGTTGGTCATTCCATGATCGTAGGCATGCGCGATCGACGGCGCGTGGGAGCAAGCCATCCCGGCAACAATTTTCGCCATCCACCATCTCCTTTCGTTATTCGAGGCCCAGTGCGAGTGCTTTGTTCTTCTCCGCCTGCCGCTTGAGAAAATCCACAAATTCCTGCTTGCTCATGCCGCGCATGGCGCCTTCCAGCTCGAGAAATTCAACATTGCCGGCGGCGCCGAGTTTGGTCAGCACATAGATGCTTACGCCGGCCTCCGCCATTGCGCGCCAGTCCAGATGGAGAAGCATTTCGCGTTCCCGTGCAGTCAGGTCATAGCCGGCGGCATACTTTTCCCGGCCGGCCCGGAATTGCTGCCGCTTGGTTTCGTCCCGCAGTTCGTAACAGGCGCGACTAAGTTCGTACAAGCTCATCAGACTCCTTGTTCTGCCTTGCGTCCCGGCGCTGGATATTTATGCCGTGGCGCTCTTTGGCGCCAGCACTTCGCGCCCGCGTCCCAGATCGCGCGACAACCTCTGCGCTGCATCCTTCAATGCCTGCGCCAGACCCGAATCCGGGTCGGCCGGTACTGAAGATAGAGTGCCGACAAACGCAATGGTTCCAGCGATTAATTCATGATCGAAGACCGGGGCGGCCACAGCGCGAATGCCTTCCGCCACCCTGGAGTTCACAAAGACTCCGTTTCTTTGCGCTTCCGACATCCCTCGCTCTATCTCCCGGCGCTGGCCCTCAGAAAAATGCGTCAGCAGCTGATGAACGCGTTGCCGGTCGGGATGAAAAGCCAGATAAAGATGGCCCTGGGCGGAATCAAGCGGCAACATCGCGCCCAGCCGGATATGAAGTTGCACCAGCTTGGACTGAGGTTCCCGCACCCGCACAACCACGGGACAGTCCCCTGACCACAGGCTCAGCACCGCTGTCTCCTGCGCTTCTTCCGCAAGCTGAGAAAGATAACTCTCAGCCCGTTGCACGATTTGCACGCCGCCAACCGCCGCGGCTCCTAACTGGATCAGCAAAGGACCCAGGGCGTACGCGCCCTCGCCCTCAGAACGCAGGAAGCCGGCGTGGGAGAGAGAAGCCAGGTAACGGTGCGTGGTGGAGCGGCGCATATGCAGGGTGGCAGCGAGCTCTCGAACTTTCATCTGGCGGCCGTTGCCCGCAAAAACCTCCAATACCCGCGCCAGCCGGTCAATGACCTGAATCGTAGAGCCCCGCCCGATCACGGTCTTTTTTGCGCGCTTTCGGGTTGGTTGTAACTTCGGCGACATGACCTGTTTGCGAGACGATGCCCGCATTGTGGGACGAACGAATAGTATTCACACGTTCTCCACGATGTCAAGACGGTGCCAGTATTCCGGGAGCGCATGAGATTTTGCAGGGGCTCGCGTCAGCTCTTCCCGGGAAGGGCCGGGCTTTCAGAGCCGCCTGTATGCGGTACAATAACTCTCATTTTGACGAACATGAAGAGTTCCGCCGCCCAACTGCGTGAGAAGCTGAACGCCCGCGCCGTCACCGGAACGTTTGTAAAGCTCGGTCGCCGTGAGGTTATTGAGATTCTGGCCCTGGCCGGAATGGATTTCGCCATCTGCGACCTGGAACATTCTCAAATCACAGAAGCGGAAGCCAGCCACCTGATTCTGGCAGGACGTGCTTGCTCTCTGCCAGTGCTTGTCCGTGTGGCTCATTTTGATCCCGGCCAGATGAATCGGCTGCTGGAAGCGGGCGCAGCAGGAATTCAGCTTCCACAAGTGCAAACCAGAGAACAGGCTTCGGCTTTTCACTCAGCATGCAAATATCCTCCGGAGGGTTCGCGCAGTCTTAGTCTGGCCCAGCCCGCGGCCGCTTATGGATCAGAGCCGCTCACGGAGTACATTCAGCGCAGCAACCGGGAAGTTCTGCTGGTGGGACAACTAGAGAGCAAAGACATGGAAAGGCCGCTGAGCGCACTAATAAAAGGATTGGATGTCGCTTTCATCGGCTCTCTTGATTTGACGGTGGACATGGGCGCGCCGGGTAAGCTAGATGATCCTGCGGTGCAGCAACGTATTCACGAAATCGAACGGGCCGCCGGAGCCGCCAATGTCCGTCTGGGAATCTATGCCGACTCGCCTGCACGGGCAGCGCAGGCGGTCCACGCGGGCTATCGCATGATAGCGCTATCGTCTGACTTGGGAGCTCTGGCGGGATCGATGAAAGGCTGGATCAAGCAGCTCGCTGAAATTTCAGCAACGGCTGCGAATAAAGCATAAGGTATGGACCTCTCCATTGATCTGGGAAAAATCCGGCTGAAAAACCCTCTGATCTGCGCTTCCAGCGAAATTACCATGACCGCTGAGGGTATTCGCGCCGCCATCGACTCAGGCGCTGCTGCGGTGATCGCAAAATCAGTGAACGAATTGCCGGAAGCAGCGGCACAGTTGTCAAAGTCCGACTACGTTCTGCTCGATGGCGATTGGCGCGTCATCCCCTGGGACTCCCCGCTCCGGCGTGATGCATCATTATTCTGCCGCTCCGGTCTGGCGCAGATGCCACTTGAGCCATGGGTGGCGATGCTTGCCGAGTTGGACGATTACGCAAAACAGAAGCAGAGCATCGTTGTGGGCAGCATAACGGTGGCCCAACCTGGACCCGCAGCGGAGATAGCAGGAAAAATGGAGGCAGCGGGTCTGCGTTGGATCGAACTAAATCTAGGCGCCCCACATGGACGCGAAGGCACTGCTGTTCGCCAGGTTACCGCGCAAGATGCGGTACGCAGCTATGTCCGGACGGTTCGGCGCGCGGTTTCTATTCCGCTCGCGGTAAAACTTACCGCGCAGGCAGATGATCCGCTGGCTCTGGCGGCAATTGCGATGGAAGAAGGCGCGGACATGCTGGTGCTGACGGGGCGCATACAGGGCTTCATGCCCGATATCGAAACGCAGAAGCCAATCCTGGGATCCTGGGGCGCTATCGGTGGAGGCTGGGCACTGCCCGCAAGTCTCTACTGGGTGAGCAAATGTTGGAGAAATGTTTCAAAAGACGTTCCCATCATCGGCACCAATGGCGCTCGCTCGGCGGAAGATGTTGTGCGCTTCCTTTTGAGCGGAGCGCGGGCCGTTGAAATGGCGAGTGCCTCCATTATCAACGGCCTGCAAATTTTTCCCGAGATCATTGCCGGCATTCGCAGCTACTGTGAACGCATGCACATTGTGCAACTGGAGGAGCTAATCGGCAAAGCCGCTGATTGCGGTCTGAGATACAACGAAATACCGGATAAAAGGAATCAGCGCCTTCCCTGGGATGTCTGAAAACCGCTGCCTGTCTGACCGCGTCAGGCGGCTCCCGCACTGCTCATGTCTTTCGCCGAGGTCGCCGGACCGCCCTGATTCTCCCGCTCTTTCCGCCGCCGCAGAAGAACTGATCGTGACCATGCGACTCAAGCCCGGAAATGCCGACCCCGCGCGGCATATCCACTTTCTCAAGCACCTCTCCTGTTTGAGGATCAATGTGCCTTAAATCACTGTCATCACCCTCCCAGGTTGCGTGCCAGAGCTCTCCATCCACCCAGGTAACTCCCGTCACGAAGCGATTGGACTCGATGGTGCGGAGAATCGCGCCGGTGTTGGGATCGATCTGATGGATCTTCCGATTCCGATACTCTCCAACCCAGAGAGTTCCTTCTGCCCACGCGAGCCCTGAGTCGCCTCCACCGCCGGGCGCGGGGATGGTGGCAAGGACCTTCCCGGTCTTTGGATCAATCTTCTGGATACGATTTTCGGCAATCTGGTAGAGGTAGCGGCCGTCGAATGCCGTTCCTGCGTGCGCCGCGACTTCAATGGAGCGCACCGGCTTGCTGCTTCCCGGATCGAACGCATGCAGCTTGTCTCCGGCGGCAAACCAGACGTGCTGACCGTCATAGGTGACTCCATGGATGTGGTCGCAGCCTGGGAAAGGGCCATATTCACGAACAATTTCGGCGTTGGATTGGTTCATGCCCTCATCCTAATTGCCCGGCAGCGGAGCGGGGAGTAACAAAATCGTCGCGAATCCAGGCACAGGCGTGGTGATCCAGCGGCGCGATCGCGCGCGGCCAAACCATTGCACCTTGCCTTCGGTCGTTAGGGCGTCAAGTGCGCGCTGCACGGTGCGCTGGCTGGAGCCAAGGGCAAGCGCCAGAGCCGAACTTGACCATGATTCGCCGTCCGCGAGGAACGCCAGCACGTCGGCATGGGCCTCTTCGATCGGCCGGGCCAGCACGACGACTTCCTGTCCACGGCGCGCGGTGAGCGCAAAGCCCCGTTTCGTGGCATTGATTTTCGCCAGTGGCCGGAGCATTCTGCGGAGGCGGCCGATTTCCACTCGCAACCGCGCGCGATGCGACTCGTCCACAAACCTGGCCCCGAATGCGCGAGCCAGAAGCTGGTCTCTGGAGACGTCTCCCGGCCAGGCTTCGCTGAGCGCTCGCGCCAGCGCAAACAGGACTGGGCGTGTTGCTAAAGAAATAATGGTGTTGGCGCTGCGCACGGCGTTGCGGCATGCGTCGGCTACGAACGCTTTCGAGGCGAGCAACGCTTCCACGTCTTCGAGTAAAACCCTCCGCTCCTTGCCGCGCGAAATCAGCCGCGCAGCCGGGGTATCCAGGATTCGAGCCATGCTTTCCACTTCCGCCGTCAGCGCAGGGATACGTGCTTCGCGTGCCGCCTGCTCCGCTCTTGCCAATGCACCACGCGCGTCTTTGGTGCGGAGTCGCCGCATGGCGATGCCAGCCAGCACAAGCTCGTGGGCGGTTCTAGCCGCCGGAGGGAAGAGACTTGGATCAAGGTCGGCGAGCCTAAGCTCCGCCTGGTCGAGCCGCCCGATCAGAAGCAGCCGCCGGATTTCAAGATAGCGCGCATGTGCGGCATTGAGAAGATCGCCGTGTTGTTCCAGCGAGAGACGCGCTGCATCGAGAGTCCTGGAAGGGAAGCTCAGGTCGCGGGAGGCCAGAGCGATCTCCGCCTGGGCGACGATACATCTTCCTCGCGCCACAGCCTCTTTCGGCCCGAATGCGCGCGCGGCGCTCCGCAGCAGCTCCCTGGCTCGCGCGTATTCCCCGAGCTGCGCCATCGCGATGCCTCGAAGCGCCAGCGCCGGCGGATCGTTGCGCAGGGAGACCCGCTTTAATGCTCCCAGGGGATCACCCGCTGCAAGCGCGCGTCCTGCGGCAGTGATTAACGAGTCCATGGAAATCCCGCCACAGTTGTCACTCCCGCTCCTTGGAAGCCTTGCGGTAAATATAACGCATGGTCGCCGGGCAAAGCCGGGAACAGTAGCCGGAACCAGACATTCGACAGATATATGAAATCAACGGAGTTCAAAATGAGAAAAGCTCAGATTATTGCAGTGATGATGGCTTTGTTGTGGTCGCTCACAGCAGGCGCGCAAAACAGCGAGGCTGCCAGCCAGAAAAATAAACTCACGCCGTTGCCGCGAGACCTGGAGATGCAGCTGGCGCTCAGCGCTCTTCCGCCGCACCTGCGCGAAAACGCTACCGTATATGTCTTGAATCCGGACAAAGGATTTGAGATCGCCCGCCAGGGCACCAATGGATTCACTGCCTTTGTTGCTCGGACCGGCGATGACACTTTCAGGGGCACGTGGCCGCTGAAGGCATATCGAGATGACATTCTCTACCCGGTTTCCTTTGACGAAGCCGGCGCCAGGGCGCAGATGCGTGTGTTCTTTGATGCCGCAGAAATGCAGGCTAAGGGAACTGCGCCGGAAGAACTCAAGCGGACCATCCAGGGACGTTTCAAAACCGGGTATTACAAGGCTCCGGACCGGGCTGGCGTGTCATACATGCTGTCGCCAATCCTGCGGACCTACCTGAATCCGGATGCCAATGAGAACGTTGCCACGGCGAACATTCCGCACGTGATGCACTACGCCCCGAATGTCTCCAACAACGATCTCGGCGCGGCCGCGCCAACGCCGGAACAATTCAATTACTTCGTCCAGCATGGGCGCTGGCCGGAGACGCCCAATCCATTTCTTATACTGCATGGCCCGCATGGGTACATGGTCCAATTTGACGGCGCAACGGAACGGGACGCCATTACCCAGGAATACGAAGGAATGCTTGCGCGCCTGTGCAAGATCAAGGGCGAGTGGTGCTTGCCGCGGTAAATGCTCCATCAATGATTTGCTCGCGCCCGGCGAGAGCGCCGGCTGCAGAAAGAACAGGAGGAACGTAGTCATGGAAAATCAGAACTTCACGGTCACCATCTCGGTGGACCAGAGTCCAGAAGAAGCTTTCAAGGCGATCACCAATGTCCGCGGGTGGTGGACAGGAGAGATTGAGGGTGAGACCGGCAGGCTTGGCGCCAAGTTTACCTACCGGTATAAAGATGTGCACCGCTCCACACAAACAATCACGGAGTTTGTTCCCGGCAAGCGAGTAGTGTGGCATGTGTCGGACAGCTCTCTGAACGTCGCCAACGACAAAAGCGAGTGGAACGGCACTGATATAGTCTTCGACATCACCAGGAAGGGAGACAAAACGGAAGTCCGTTTTACGCACCAGGGCCTGGTGCCCAGGTTTGAATGTTTCGGGAAGTGTTCCAACGCGTGGGGAACTCTGATCAACGGGAACCTGCGCAATCTGATCATCAGCGGCAAAGATCAGCCAAGCGCATTTGCATAGATGCACAGGGTCGGTCGGTGTTGAAGGCTCTGCAAGTTCGGCGCCTCAAAATATTCGTTTCATAAGAACAACTGGGTATAAGAGGAGTTCCGGCACTCCAGAGCCGAGTTCTGGATGGTGTGGGTACGATAGCGCCGATCCGGGTCAATCATGGCTTTTAGTCATATCGTTCTTCGGACAGCGGTACAATTCGTACTCACGGCTCGGCTCGACGTGGGGGCGTCAATGAAACTGTCGTTAGCGCGGATTCTATTCGTGCTCATAGGGACCTATTGCTTGTGGGTATCTTTACTCGGTCGAGTTGCAATTGCATATGGCTATCGACCGGAAGAGCCGCACAGTATGCTTGTGTTTATCCGGTATTTACAGCCAGTATTGATATTTCCATTCTTTCTGCTGTCACTGGTGCCCCGCCGGTGGGCAACCATTCCCCTGTGGTTTCTTTCAATCTCGATATGTAGCTTTCCTTATCTGATTACGGATGAGCACCTTCGAGCGGTTTTGGGCTATACCAGGCCAGCCGGTGTACGCCTTTTGCAAGACATTAAAGATATGGCCGGGCTGATCATTATTCCTGTCGTGGTCCAACTGGCTGCTTGGTTGAGATTATCAGTTCTGCATAAGGACGAAGGCGGAACATCAGCCGGAAATCCAAAGTCGTTCCAGATCCTGCTCATGTGATGAGATAGGATTAGGGGGAAGGAACAATAGAACCGGCACGCTCAGTTCCCGATCAAGTGCCGCTTCTTTGCTGGTCTTCTATTCCGCAAGTGGCAGACAATGGAACTAAATCCCAGGATTCAGCTTTGCTACCGATCTTCTCGGTCGACAGGGCCGTCTGCACGGATTTTGCAGCCGCCGTCAGCAGGGAATGGCTTGAGACCAACGGGCTCGGCGGCTTTGCCTGCGGCACCGTAGCCGGGGCCAGCACGCGCCGTTACCACGGTTTGCTCACCGCCGCGTTGAATCCGCCTGGCGGGCGCATGCTGCTGCTGGCAAAAATGGAAGAGACGCTGATCATCGGAGAGCGGCGGATTGATCTTTCCACCAACGAATATGCGGGAGCGATTCATCCTGCAGGTTATCTGCTGCTGACCGGTTTCCGGCTCGGTCCCTTCCCTACATGGACATTTGAGGTGGATGGCGCGCGGCTGGAGAAGACTGTGTTCATGCCTCACGGCAGCAACACCGTTCATGTCGAGTACAAACTGCTGCAAGCTCCCAATGGAGGTGAAGCGACTCTGGAACTCAGGCCGCTGATTGCCTTCCGCGACTATTGCTCCACCACGCATGAGAACCCCGTTCTGAACGGTGCGTTTGCCTGCACTCCGAACGCCGTGTCGGTGGAGCCTTATCCGGGTTTGCCACCGCTTTACTTTGCGCATGACGCGGACTCGGCTCGGGAGCAGGGATACTGGTACAGAAATTTTCTTTATCGCGTGGAGCGCGAGCGGGGGCTCGACTTCGAAGAGGACCTGTTTAACCCGTTCATGCTGTCTGTGAATCTCGGCAGAAAGCGTGGTGTCACAGTAATCGCGTCCACCGAACGCAGGGATATCGGCCAGGCCGTCGCAGTGCGAGAAGCCGAGTTGCTCCGCCGCAAGCGAATTGCTGCATCCGCTCCTGCCACTGATTCCCTGGTTGGCCCATTGACCATTGCCGCCGACCAATTCCTTGCTGTTCGCGGTGACGATGGCACGGTGATCGCGGGCTATCCGTGGTTCACTGACTGGGGGCGCGACACAATGATCTCGCTGCCCGGCCTCACACTGTTCACTGGCCGGGCAGAAATCGCAAGAAGCATCCTGCGAAACTTTGCCCGCCATGCCGACAAGGGAATGTTGCCAAACCGGTTTGGTGATTCAAGCCAGGAGCCGGAATTCAATACCATCGATGCGACTCTGTGGTTCTTTGAGGCCATCCGCGCGTACGCCGCGGCCACCAGCGACTATTCTTTCATCCGCGCAGAACTCTATGATGCCTTGAATCAGATCGTTGACTTCCATATCCAGGGGACACGCTACAACATCAAAATGGCAGATGACGCCCTGCTCTCTGGTGGCGCCCCGGACGTGCAGCTTACATGGATGGACGCCAAGATTGGCGATTGGGTGGTGACGCCGCGGAGCGGCAAGCCGGTTGAGATACAGGCGCTGTGGTACAACGCGCTTCGCATCATGGCAGAATTGGCGGATCGATTTGGCGACGCTGAGCGACGGACCAAATATTCTCAACTTGCGGCCATGGCCAGCCAGAGCTTCAACCGAGATTTCTGGAACCAGGATGCGGGTTGTTTATACGACGTGGTGAACAGCGGCGCGGCCGACGCGTCCATTCGCCCGAACCAGATTCTCGCCGTCAGCCTTCACCACTCCATGCTGGCGCCTGAGCGTGCCCGCGCGGTTGTGAAAACAGTGGAACGCGAGTTGTTGACGCCCGTAGGCCTGCGAACGCTGAGCCCATCCGATCCGCGATACCGGCCGAGGTATGAGGGCGACCAGCGCTCTCGCGATTCCGCGTATCATCAGGGCACGGTGTGGCCGTGGCTCTTGGGCCCATATGTGTCCGCGTATGTGCGCGTGAACGGTCGTACTGCGGAAGCACGCGCGCGCGCCCGCGAACTGCTGCGCGGGCTTGAGCAACACCTCACCGAGGCAGGTCTGGGACAGATCTCTGAAATCTTTGACGGAGACGCTCCCCATCAGCCCCGCGGCTGCTTTGCTCAAGCCTGGAGCGTTGCTGAAGTTCTGCGGGCGTTGTGTGAAGACCTTTATCAAACCGCCCCGGAGGCGGCAGATTGACCGCACGCAATGACGCTGCTCATGCCGGCGCTGAACAACGACTGATGTCCGTCCTCTCGCACCACCCGCAGAAGTTTGCTTCCTGCTTACTTTGCGCTATCGCTCTGTTCTGGGTCGTCTCCGTCCGCGTCATCTGAATGCAACAGGGCCACGGCTATGCCTGAGCGTCCATCCGCCAATTCGTATTCGAAGGCCAAGCGGAAATGGTCGTTGAAACCAAAGCGACCAACGCTGACCGCGGTCACCGTGGACCCGAACAACGCATCACCCGACTGAAGGACCGCGACCGGAGAAGATCCACCGGTGAGTTCCACGAAAATGCCCTGCGCGCCGCTTGCCTCTATTACGGAAAACGCGACGGCGCCGCGATTATTGATGGAAGGGTGCTCAAACTCCGCGAAGGACCCGCTGGATGGGTCGGTGCGATCGGTGATGCCGCTGCCATTTCCGGTAAAGATCTCCACCCGCGCCGGCCCGCCCGCATCATCCGCGACGGTCCCGGCATTATTGATAACGGGATCGCCAAATTGAAAGAAGTCGGGATTATTGGTGTCGACAATGTCGATCAAGGTGAACGATGTGGGGGCCTGCGCCTTGCCGTTCTCGTCGGTATTTGGAGTGAGGCGAAAGACACCCTGGTTCCTGTCTTTCAGGGTTCCGTTGAAAACGATCGCGCCGGAGTCGTTGATCGCTACCGCCCCGAAGGAGCCGAAGTTTGAGCTCAGAGTATCGAGCACCGGCGTCAGTGCTCCGCCGTTTCCGGTGAAGATGAGCCCCGAACGCAAGTTGCTTCTGAGGGCCTCAAACGCAACTGTTCCGCTGGCATTGATTGATGGTGGCCCGATGCCGAAGGCGGACACTCCGAGCAGGGCGTTCGTGGAATCGACGATTGTGCTGGTCGCAATCCCGTTGCTGGTAAAGATCCCGCTGGCGCGCCGTGCTGTACTCAACGTGGCGCGGAAACCTACGACACCGGAGGAATTGATTACCACATCGTCGCTGAAGGATGTAAAGGTACTTCCCGTGGTCGAGGCAATGGTCCTTAA
>DASTPO010000253.1:0-2756 GCA_035762225.1 Candidatus Angelobacter sp. | reverse complement strand
GCGGGACACCCACGGGTCCAGCCGCAACAGCCAGCTTCATCGTCCAGGTGCAGGATAGCGGTACGCCGCAACAGACCAAAACTCTGGCGCTTACAATCCGCATTGCCGCACCGCTGGTCCTGAGCGCAGGCACTCTGCCTCCGGCGAAGCTTGGCGTAACGTACAACCAGCCTCTCTCCGCGACTGGTGGAACCGCCCCGCTCACCTGGTCGCTCGGCTCGGGTTCGGTGCTGCCACCGGGTCTGGGCCTAAACAGCGCAGGCTCAATCTCCGGAATCCCGACGGCTTTAGGAACATTCTCCTTCAGCCTGGTGGCTACGGATTCTGCCACGCCGCATCAAAGCGCGAGCGCCAACTTCAGCATCACGGTGGCAAACGCTTATACGGTAAGCTTTTACGTACAACCATCCAACTCTTACCAGAACAAAGAGATTGAGCCCGACGTGAAGGTTAAGATTGTGGACGCATCGGGTAAGGCGGTGGCTGGCGTCAAGATCACGTTGACTCTCGCCGTTAACCCTGGTGGCGCTTCCCTGTTGTATGCAACGTCCGTGACGGGCTACGACGGCATCGCAAACTTCGATCTGATTGTCACCAAGGCCGGGATTGGATACAAGTTGCTGGCGACCCCAAGTCTGACCGGTGCGGGGACAGCGCTATCCAACGCGTTCAACGTAGCCAAGTAAGCAGGAGTTTATACACAGAAGAAGACGAGCCAGTGAGGAACTCAGTGCGACTGCAAGCGATGCCGGGCGTCGCTTGCCAGCTCGCCGCTCGCTTCAGGTTGCATCTTCAGGAAAGTCCGGTAGCTTTCTTGCGCGGCCGGACTCTTCAACCCTTCCTGTGCTCGACCCAGATAGTAATACAGGGCCGGTAGTAGACGGAACGTCGGCATATCATCAAGGAACACCGCGCTGGCCTCGCCGCGGCGCCTCAGGCAAAGGTCGAATTCGGAATCGGCTTCAGTAAAAGAGCCGCTCTGCAAATATGCTTTTCCCAGATAAAGATGGCCCAGCCATGTATTTGAAACCTTCTGCGCTTTCTCGAAAGAGTCAATCGCTTCTTTGATCTGCCCCTTCTTCAAGGCAATGCTGCCGGTCAAAAGATTGCTGTAGATCTGGGGTTCCGGCTCAATTCGCGACGAAAGCTGGCTAATCACCTTGCCGGCTCGACCGAGATCATTGGTTGTCACATAAAGGTCACCGGCCGCCATCAGCGTGCTTGGATCGGGGCTGAGTTTTATCGCCTGGTCCGCTGATGCAATAGCTTTGGCTTTGTCGCCCTGCGCCAGATACGCCTGGGCCAGGCCAATCGACTTGGTGGCCGCACTGTTCTGGTCCTTGCCGGCGAGATCGGTCGCGATGCCTTTGGTCAACAAAGCAATGGCCTCGCTGTTTTTGCCCTGATACGCGGCCAGGTCAGCGAGCCCTGTGGTAGCCACGGACGCGCCAAAAGCGCTCACGGCTTCCATACGATGATATGTGGCGGTTGCAGCGGCGAGATCGCCCAGCCCCGTCTGGCCCATTGCCAATGCACGCATGGCGTCAATCTCTTTTGGATCCTGGTCAAGAACCTGCTGGCCGGCTTTTGCGCCCTCCGCGTACTGACCGGCATAAATCGAATACAGGGCATAGTTATGGCGGTGCGCCAGGACTTTGGGGGCGGCATCAGCCGCTCGGCGTCCCATTTGCATCGCCTTGGCCATATCTCGGCTGTAAAAATACGCAAGCGCAAGGTTCGGCGCGCCGACTGTGTCCGCCGGGTACTGCTGAACCAGCGCGTTGTATTCTTCGATTGCCTTCTCCGGTTGCCGGGTCATCAGGTAATAGCCGCCGCGCGTGCGGAATTTCTCGCGGTCGGTCATGCGATCGATGTGCGCCATGGCGCCCTGGTAATACTGCTCCGAATCCGTCTTGCGTCCCAGATTGGAACTCATCACCGCCATCCCGGCATAGGCGCGGCCCATGTTGGCATCCAGCTTCACTGCCTCCTTATAGTGGGCGAGCGCGTCTTCCCATTTACCGGCGAATTGCAGGTTTTGCCCCAGCGCGTATTCATGCACTGCTTCCAGCGAACTCGACGTAACAGTCTCTTCCTGCTGCTTTCGCACAGAATCCGGAGTGGTATCGCCCAGAAGCTTGCGCATCTTGCCGGCCAGCTCGGTCACCGCCTGCAGCACGCCGGACTTAGGCACAGCGCCGGCTGAAGCTGTTCCCAGGGTTGCCGCATTCACCGGGTCTTCAGCCTTGCATTCGATCTTGTACCGGTCGCCTTCCTTCTGTACCGCGCCGCTGATGACGACGTTGACACCCTCGCGGACCGCCACCAGACGCGCATTTTCCTCATCCAGTTGGACCGCACCCGGTTTCACCTTGGCCAGAGTATTGTGAGCCTGGGAGCGATTGTAGGAGCTGATAAAGGGCGCGCCCTCCAGCGCCAGCGCAAAACTTGATTCCAGCGTTCCATCGAAGACTGAATCGGCCGTGGTGTTGTTAAAATCCGCCAGCAGAACTCTGATTGGAGTGGTGGCGGCCTGAGATGGGCCAGAGCGGTTGGAGAACTTGAACCAGCCTAACGTGGCAGCGGCCGCAATGGCCAGCGTGAGGCATCCAATGGCGATCCACATCCATAGCTTTCCCTGCGCCGCCACGCCCTTGGGAAACACCGACACGGGACGCTTGCCCTGCAAGGCATCGAGATCGGCCAGCAGATCTTCCATGCTCTGGTAACGCTCGCTGGGATTGCGCTCCAGACAC
>DASTPO010000252.1:0-18414 GCA_035762225.1 Candidatus Angelobacter sp. | reverse complement strand
GGCCTTTACGCGCGGCGGCAAACACGCTGTGCTCCTCCGCACATGCAGATCATAGAAATCTACCGGTCAATTCAAGGCGAGTCGTCGTTTACAGGTGTACCTTGCATTTTTGTGCGGCTCGCCGCCTGCAACCTGCGCTGCACATGGTGTGACAGCGAATATACCTTCAGCGGCGGCAAAAAAATGTCCGCCGACGAGGTGGAACGAGAAGTGGTGCGGCTGGCTCCCGGCGGACTGGTGGAGATCACCGGCGGTGAACCGATGTTGCAGGAGCG
Source organism: Candidatus Angelobacter sp. (assembly GCA_035762225.1). Taxonomy (GTDB): domain Bacteria; phylum Acidobacteriota; class Terriglobia; order Terriglobales; family Acidobacteriaceae; genus Angelobacter. Next base: position 18,139 of record DASTPO010000252.1, on the reverse strand, counting down.
CGAGGTGGCCCCATTAATGGCCCGCCTTCTCGAACTCGGTTATACCCTGTTGCTGGAGACCAGTGGAGAGCGGCCGCTGGAAAATGTCCCTGCCGCTGTTCACAAGATCGTGGATGTGAAGTGTCCCGGCTCCGGTGAAGGTGGAACTTTCCGCATGAGCAACCTGGAGACTCTGACATCGGGTGATGAGATCAAATTCGTACTGGCTGATCGTGCCGATTACGAATTTGCCCGCGCCTTCACGCGCGAGCACCATCTGGAGAAAAGGGTAGGCAACGTGCTATTCTCGCCGGCTTTTCGGAAGGACCCCAGCCGCGAACGCGATGCCCGAAACTGTCTGCTTGATCCGCGCCTGCTGGCGGAATGGATTCTTGAAGATGGGCTCAACGTGCGTCTCGGATTCCAGGTTCATAAGTTCATCTGGGAACCCGCAACCAAGGGTGTTTGAGTCACTTGCCGGCTCGGATTGCAGCCGGCTGCTAACCCCGGGATGAAGAAGAAGTTTTGCGATAATTGAGTAATAAATATGGCAGCTCATCAGGCTGGCCAGTCATCAGACAAAAGAGATTCCAGAGACAGAGGATTACCGTGGTATTTGAAAAGCCGCGATCAGTGGTGCTCTTAAGCGGGGGCATGGATTCGTGCGTCTGCGCCGCGCTGGCCGCGCGAGACACTGACGCTGCGGCCCTTCATATCAGCTACGGGCAGAGAACCGAGGAACGCGAGCTCCGGTCCTTTGAGCGCATCTGTGACCGGTTGGGAGTAAAGCGGCGGCTGGCCATCAGAAATGAGGCGTTAAGCATCGTTGGCGGATCGGCGCTAACGGACCGTGATATTCATGTGCCGGAAGCCCAGGGCCAAATTGGCGGGGAAATCCCGGTGACGTATGTTCCCTTTCGCAACGCGCATTTTTTGGCGGCGGCGGTGAGCTGGGCGGAAGTGCTGGGCGCGGAAAAGATTTATATCGGGGCAGTGGAACAGGACAGTTCGGGGTATCCTGATTGCCGTCCTGCGTACTATAAGGCGTTCAACGCGGTGGTGCGGGCGGGCACCCGTGACGGCAATATAGAGATTGAGACTCCGTTGATCGCATTGAAAAAATCGCAAATCGTGAAGTTGGGGCTGGAACTTGGCGCTCCCTTCGATTTGACCTGGTCGTGCTACAGCCGTGAAGATAAAGCTTGTGGAATATGCGAGAGCTGCGCATTGCGGCAGCGCGCTTTCAAGGAAGCTGGAGCGCAGGACCCAATCCCCTATCTGTCACCGGGGCGCGCACAAATAGTAGCTGGGCATTCAAACTAAGATTCAAGTCCAAAGCCGGAGGCTGGAAAAACAATGAAGACGAAAATCATGTATCCGATGATCCTGGTTGTGCTATATGCCTTCACTGGAGCCATTACTGCCAGTGCGCAATTAGCGCACGTCAGCGGCACAGTCACTGACAACGATAAGCCGCAGGCCGGCGTCCAGGTGATCTACAAGAGCGCGACCTCGGGCCGGACATTCAAGTTCAAGACCAACAGCAAAGGTGAGTTTGCTTCCATCGGCGTTCCGGACGACACCTACACCGTCACGGTAATCGATGCCGGGGGGAAGACAGTGTTGACTCAAGACAACGTCGGGGTGGGGGAGGGTGGTGGTGATATTGAAAACGTCATCACAATTGACCTGACCAAGGGTGTTACGGTCAAAACACCCAAAGGTGCGTCGATAGGCGGAGGGGCTGGAGGAAGAACGGACACGTTCAAGGGCGGAGACCCCAAAGAATCCAAAGCGGGAACGAAGAAAGAAGGTTCCGGCGTAAGCAAAGAAGAAATGGAACGGCTGAAGGCGGAACATGACAAGGGCGTGAACTTAAATGCCCTGATCACCCAATACAACGCGGCGCTGACTGCCAAGAACTGGCAGGAATCTGCGGACACCATGCAAAAGATGATTGCCATTGATCCGAATCGGTGGGAGTTCCAGAAGGCGCTGGGCGACGCGCAGTTGAATCTTGGGAAATATGACGACGCAGTTGCCAGTTACGAAAAAGCGCTGCCGCTTGCCCAGAACGCTAAACCAGACCCCAAAGGCGACCAGAAGGCTGAAGCTGCGAAGATCAAGACCGGGATTGCCCAAATTCTCACGAATGAAGGCAATGCCTATCTCAAATTGAAGAAAAATCCTGAAGCCATTGCCGCCTACACCAAGGCCGCGGAGATGGACCCAAACCCGGGAACTGCTTACTTCAATATTTGCGCAACACAATATAACGCCGGAAACACCGATGGCGCTTTGGCCGCGTGCGACAAGGCAATTACCGCCGATCCCAATCGCGCGGATGCCTACTTCATCAAGGGTTCGCTCCTGATAGGCCAGAGCACAATGGATAAAGAAGGCAAACTGCAGGCGCCAAAGGGCGCCGCCGAAGCCCTGAACAAATACCTTGAACTCGCTCCCGACGGCGGGCACGCCAATGATGTGAAGCAAATGCTGGCGGCGATCGGAGCCAAGATAGAGACCACGTATCACGAGAAAAAGAAGAAATAAGCATAGAGGATCGACTAGAAGGCGGCCCCCGGGCCGCCTTTTTTGTTGAATCAGGTTTCTGCCGCTGACCTTGCCGCATAGGGCTCGGCTGGCTCTGCGATTTCCGGTTGGACTAGAATTCCTCCAGGGGTTGTTTTGTCATGCCCTCCCGTATTCAAATCCGCGCAGCCACGGAAAAAGACATCCCAGTGCTTAGGGAGTTGATCGATACCTCTGTCCGGCAACTGCAATCCGGCGACTATAGTCCGGAGCAGATCGATGCGGCCTTGCGGACGGTTTTTGGCGTGGATAGCCGGTTAATCGAGGACCGCACCTATCTGGTAGCGGAAGCGGAGAACGAAGCGAGCGAGCGGGTCATTGCGGGCTGTGGAGGGTGGAGCAAACGCCGTACGCTCTACGGCGGCGACAGCTGGCAGCACCGCGAAGATGATCTGCTCGATCCGCTGCATGACGCGGCAAAGATCCGCGCATTTTTTATTCATCCTGACTATGCCCGGCAAGGCGTTGCCACCATGATTCTTGACGCCTGCGAAGACGCGGCCTCCGCCGCGGGATTCTCCCGTTACGAGATGGGCGCTACCTTGACCGGGGTCAAATTCTTCCGCCAAAGGGCGTATGTTGAGGTGGAAGCCATGGATATCCCCCTGGAGAACGGCATCACGCTGCCTATCGTCCATATGGTCAAGCAGGCCCAGTTTCAGCCTTAACTCCTGCCAGCGTCGGCTTCGCACTGAGCACAACATGATAAGAAGTTGTACACTGTGTGCCGAAAATGAATGGCCGTTCAGCGCTGTCACCAGCGACACCTGCACCTTGAAGCCCTGGGAGGAACCTATGGACTTGAACCTCAACGCGGATGAGATAAAGTTCCGCGACGAATTGCGTTCCTGGCTCGCTGCCAACGTCCCTAAAGACTGGGACGAGCGTCGCGAAGACTCGATGGAGCAGCGCTTTGAATACCTCAAGCGCTGGCAGCGCAAGCTCTATGAAGGCGGATGGGCGGGGATTTCCTGGCCGAAGGAATACGGCGGTCGTGGCGCCAGCCTGATGGAACAGGTGATCTTCTGGCAGGAGATGGCGCTGGCCTCGGCTCCTCCTCTGGCCAACGTGCTGGGCCTGGGCATTATTGGTCCCACCATCATCGCGTTTGGCACGGAAGCGCAAAAAAAACGCTATCTCGCGAAGATCCTGAGCGCGGAAGAAATCTGGTGCCAGGGGTTCTCCGAGCCGGACGCCGGTTCTGATCTGGCCAACGTGCGCTGTGAGGCCCGCCTGGATGGTGACCATTACGTGGTGAATGGCCAAAAAGTCTGGAACAGCTATGGCTGGGCCGCACACTGGTGCGAGCTGGTCGTCCGTACCGATCCTAATGTGCCGAAACACAAAGGGCTCACCGTTTTGCTGCTGGATATGAAGACGCCTGGAGTCGACGTGCGGCCTTTGCGCCAGATGACCGGCGAAACGGAATTCAACGAGCTGTTCTTCCACGATGTCCGGGTGCCCGTAGCCAATGTGGTGGGCAAGGTGAATGAGGGCTGGGGCGTAGCCATGGGAACGCTGATGCATGAGCGTGGAACCTTTGGCGCCGGCCTGCAAATTACCTATCGGCGCAACATGGAGCGGCTTATCGACCTGGCCAAAACCACCCGGCGCAATGGAAAGCCCGCGGCGGAAGACCTGGTCATCCGGCAGAAGCTGGCGCAGTGCTATGCGGAAATTGAGATCATGCGCTGCAACCAGATGCGCGCCTTCAGCCGCATCAATGCCACCGGCGTACCCGGACCTGAGGGATCAATCCAGAAGATTTTCTGGAGCGAGCTGAACCAGCGCTTCCAGCAGATAGCCCAGGAGCTGATGGGTCCCTACGGGCAGCTTGAGGGCGGAGACGAGCACGCCATCGACAACGGCATGTGGAGCTACGGCTATCTCCGGACGCGGGGCAATACGATTGAAGCGGGCACATCAGAAATTCAGCGGAACATCATTGGGCATTTCGTGCTGGGATTGCCGAAGAGTTACTGAGTCACGGACCGCAGCGAATGAAGGCTTTTATCGAAAACGAGGCTGGATCACGGCTCAAGCACGAGCATGACGAGAAGACTCTGGAGCCCAAGGGAACGACGGTTGTCTCTCGCGCTTTTCCGTGGCCGTATGGTTTCATTCTTGAAACTACGGGGCAGGACGGGGACAACGTAGACTGTTTTGTCCTCACGCAGAAACCGTTGCGCACCGGCGATATTGTGGATTGTGATCCAATCGGCATGATCGAGCAAATTGAAGACGGAGAGGTCGACCACAAGATATTTGCGTGTCTTCACGATGAAGCGGCTGTCCTGAACGATGCCGCTGCGGAGCAATTCAAGGATTTCGCCTTGCACGTTTTCGAGCATATTCCGGGCAAGACCATGAACATCGGCCGCCGTTGTGATAAACAAACGGCCCTTGAATATATAGAGCGCCATCGGGACAGGAGCCAGACCGCACGACGTTAGGAGAGCACCATGCAATTTGGATTGAGTGAAAGCCAGCAGATCCTGAAAGACACGGCGCGAAAATTTTTCGCCGGTGAATGTCCCATCGCCTCGGTGCGCAAGGCCATGGAAAATGAAACCGCTTACGATGCCGCCGTGTGGTCCAAACTGGCCGATCAGGGATTTACCGGAATCATCACGCCGGAAGATTTCGGCGGCATGGGGCTGGGCAAGGTGGAACTGGTTCTTCTGATGGAAGAAGCCGGATACGCGCTGCTGCCCGGACCGTTTTTCTCCACTGTGGCCCTGGCCGGGCCGGTCGTGGACGCGCTGGGCACTCCCGCGCAGAAGAAGAAATACCTGGGAGGCATTGCCGCAGGTTCGGCCCGTGCCACTGTCGCTTTCGTGGAAGAGGAAGGATGCTGGAACCCGGCCGCGCTTCACCTAACAGCGAACGGCGACAGGCTGACCGGCACCAAGCTTTTCGTGAGCGACGCCGGCGTGGCGGATTTCATCATTGTGGTCGCCCGCAATGGTGTGTATGCGGTGGAGGCGAAGGCGCCGGGAATGCGGATTGCGCCGATGAAGGGAATGGACCTGACCCGCAAGATTTATTCAGTGGAATTCAAAGATACGCCTGCGGAAAAGCTTGCAGGGAACGGCAGCCTTTCTAAAGCAATGGATGCAGCGACCGTCGCCTTATGCGCGGAGATGATCGGCGGCATGCAACGGGTGCTTGAGACGACTGTAGCGTATGCCAAGACACGGAAACAGTTTGGCAAGCCGATCGGCATCTTCCAGGCAGTGCAGCATCTCTGCGCCGATATGTACCTGGAGACAGAAAGCTCGCGATCCGCGGCTTACTACGCGTCATGGGCGCTGGAGGAGCACACGCCGGACGCGGCGCTTGCCGTCTCCGTGGCCAAGATGTATGCGAGTGACGCCTGCCGCACGGTGGGCAATCGCGGTATTCAGGTCCACGGCGGGATGGGCTTCACCTGGGAAAACGATATCCATCTCTACTACCGGCGCGCCAAGTCTTCGGAGACGATGCTGGGCGACGCCATATTCCATCGCGAGCGGATCGCGCAACTGGTAATTGATGGCGCGGCCATGACCGGCAGTGGCGTGAACGAGCAGGAGAGCGCGGCTCTGGCAGCAAAATAATCCAGCAGCTTATTTTTGGCCATGCCTGCTCCGCCAGCGCTCTACCAGATCGCGTGCGGCGGCATCCCAGCCGGCAAAACGAAACTGGAATCCTGCCTCCAGCAATCGTTGCGGAAAGACGCGGCGGCTCTTGAGAATCAATTCCGTTTCGGTCCGCATCAGAACCGCGCCCATTTCCAGCATCCATCGGGTGGCTGGAAGGCCAATCGGAGTACCCCACGCACGGCGAAGAATGCGCATAAAATCTTTGTTGGGCAACGGGTACGGCGAACACAGGTTGACACAGCCATTGAAGTCTGCGCGATCCATGAGAAACTCGACCGCGCAGATGAAATCGTCTTCGTGAATCCAGGAAATGAACTGTGTTCCTGTTGCGGCCTGCCCGCCGAGACCACGGCGCACAAGGTTGAGAAGAGTGTCAAAGATTCCACCGGGATCAGGGCTCAGGGTCATGGCGCTCCGCAGGGCGAGTTTGCGCGTATGAGGCGTGCACGCCGCGAAGAATTCCTTTTCCCAGCTGGTAGCCACTTCAATGCTGAACCGCCAGGCCTCAGGCGCGTCTGGCTCTGCCCCGCCGATTTCGCCTGTGCGTTCATCCATCGGCCGATCCAACGCATGCCGATAGATGGTGGCGGTGCTGGCGTTCATCCACAGCGCGGGAGGACGGGCAGCCTGGGCAATGGCCTGGCCTACGATCCGGGTTGAAAACACTCTGGATTCAAGAATCTCCTTGCGGTTGGCAGTGGTATAGCTGCAATTGACGCTGCGTCCCGCTAAATTGATAACAAGGTCGGCTCCGTCGATGGTCTTGGCCCAATCGCCCAGGTCTCGTCCGTTCCAGGCAACAACCTGCCAATGACTGGCGGGATCGATATGCCGGGAAAGAACGGTGACCGAGTGACCAAGGCGATGAAAATGAGCCGCGAGAAGGCGTCCTATCTGACCACTGCCGCCGGGTATCACAACTCGAAGCCGTCGAGAGTTCGGGCCAAGAGGCTCGTCGCGTCTATTCATAGTGAACACGTTCAAGTATGCGTTACAGAGACGTGCCTGGTCAAGCTCTTTGTTTTGATTGCTTTCAAATGTCGAGTGAAATTACCTGGTATTCGCGGGAGTGGCTGCTTTTTTGCCGGCGCCCAGCGACTGGTAATATGCGTCGAAAAAATCCAGCCCGGCATGGTTCACGCCGGATTGCACCGCGATCTGGTCTCCAAATTCCATTACCTGATCATTCTGAGCTGAATAGGCGGGCCACTTGAGTGAGGCGCCGCTGTTGGGATTGCCGTTGGCGGCAAAGCTGGTCCAATAGCTGGTCATGGCGTCGCTGAGCTTTTTGTCGGTATCTTCCCAGGGAAACGGCCAGACGAAGGTCCCAAAGACGTATGCGATCTCCAGCGCGTGGAAGGCCCGCAGGCGGTCGCGCTGCTCGCCGGGAACGCGGCGGCTGAAATAGTACATGTAAACCGGCTGATGGCCGGTTTTAGCGGCCTGCCGCGCCCATGTGCGCATCTCCCAGCCAAACGCCTGATCGCGATAAGCGGAATAAAACGATTTCACCGCCTGCTCATCGGAAGCTGCGGGATAGATCTTGAGCAACTGATCGGCTTCAGCGCCGTACCGCTGATGCACTCCCGCAACGAACATGGGAGCCGTGAGGTGAATGGCTTGCGGGGCCAGGGTGGTGCCTTCGTCAGAGTTGTACCCAACAATTAGCGGCACATCGTTCTGTCTGCCCTGGGAAAATATTGTCGCTACGTCCTGTGGCAGCACCCAGCCGTCAACAATGGCCCGGACAGTATCAAGATCTGCGGCTTTCAACAACTGTTCTGCCGGGATTGCTCGCAACATCTGCAATACGTCGGCGCCGGCGGTCGATGCGCCTTCGGGTTTTGCGGCTGGCGCGGAAGCGAGCGCAGTTGCGAGCTTTTCGCCGTCCTTCTCAGCGTCAGCCAGGGACTTCATCGGAGAAAACAAGCCGCCGCTTTCGCCGATCGCGCGGTGAAACAGCCCCTTGGCCAGCGGACTTGCCATCAACGCATTCACAGCCCATGATCCGGCTGACTCGCCGAAGATGGTTACGCGCGTGGGATCTCCGCCGAAAGCCGCGATGTTCTTCTGCACCCATTGCAATGCGGCGATCTGGTCAAGCAAGGCGTAGTTGCCGGAAGCGTGGTGACCTGACTCAGCGCTGAGAGCGGGATGGGCAAGGAACCCAAAGACTCCGAGGCGGTAATTGATGGTCACGATAATTACGCCCTTGCGGGCAAGAGCTTCGCCATCGTAGGAGCGGGTACCGGCAAAACCGCGGGTAAAGCCGCCGCCATGGATCCAGAACATCACTGGAAGTTTGTCTTTGGCGGTCTTTGCCGGCGTCCAGATATTCAGGTAAAGACAGTCCTCGCTCAGAGGCGGAAGCTGTGCCTGGTAGATGGCTGCGGCCGGCGGATAGGGCGTCTGCCAGCAAGCGTTGGAGAATTCCGTTGCCTTACGTATCCCCTGCCAGGGAGCGGGGGCCTGTGGCGCCCGCCAGCGCAGATTCCCAACTGGCGGGGCTGCATAGGGAATGCCACGATAGACACGTATGTCTGGGCTGCTGCCGGCGGCTCCGGCCACCATTCCCTGTTCAACGCGTACGGGATCAGAGATTGCCGCGAAGGCGGCAGAGGTGAACATCAGGACCGCAACGGCCAGAAGCACGATGCCAGAACGAAGCCTCATCGATACCAGTCCTCGCGAATGGAAATTAGTTGAACGACGGAATCTGCTGCGGGCCTTTGCCTTTGCCGGGCTGCTGCTTGCTCGCGTCGGGCTTGGCGCTCTCCAGGGCGGCCGCGGCCATCTGTTTCTGTGCGGCGGCTTCCGCGGCCTTCAGATCGATGATCCGGGTCTGCTGGTAGGTATAGACAATGCGATGGATGATAGTGATGGTGGAAAGCACGGCCAGCACCCACAGAACGGGAGCCATGACTCCCCAGCGCGCAAACAACGCTCCCAGGATTACCAGCACTACGCGCTCCGGACGCTCCATGAAACCGACCTTGCAGGAGCCGATCAACGATTCGGCGCGCGCGCGCGTATAGCTCACCATGACCGAGCTGACCATCACAAACGCAACCAGCACCAGGTAAAAGAAGTGGTTACCGCGGGCATAATAAACCAGCAGTCCGAAGAACAGGGCAACATCGCTGTAGCGGTCGATCACCGAGTCAAAAAATGCGCCAAAAGTTGTGACCTGGCCGGTGGCTCGGGCCACTCGCCCGTCAACCATGTCAAAGATCCCGGCGCCGATGATCACCAGGCCGGCATAAAGAAACATGCGTGAGGAGTTCTGGGAATTGGCGTAGCCAAAGAGAATGGCGGCTATGATGTTGATGACCAGGCCCAGAAATGTAAGCACGTTGGGCGAAATGCGGGTAAGCGCAAGACCGCGCACAATGGCGTAGAGCAAAACCCGGCACCCTCTGCCAAAGGCCCCTGTCCAGGTCATGAAGCCTCGTCGTGGATGGTAGTCAACTGCAGGACCTCAAGATCGCGTTTTCCATTGGGAGTTACCACGGTGGCGGTATCGCCTACCTTCTTGCCCATCAATGATTTTCCGATAGGAGAAGTTGTCGAAATCAACCCTTTGGACACGTCGGATTCCTCACTGGTAACCAGAGTGTAAACAATCTCTTCTTCCTTGGTATTGTCGAAAACCTTCACTTTGGAGCCAAAAGCCACCCGGTCCTTGGGAATGTTGGTCAGATTGACCAGGGCCAGCTCGGCCATGCGCTTCTTAAGCTGTCCCAGGCGCGCATTGACGAACTCCTGGCGTTGCTTGGCCATGTGATATTCGGCGTTTTCGCTCAAATCGCCCATGGCCACGGCCTTCTTGATCTCTTTAGGGAGTTCGTGCGTCAGCTCATGCTCCAAGACGCGAATTTCTTCTTCCAGCTTCTTCTTGATGTGTTCAGGCATGTTGGCGGAAGAATACTCCTCTTGGATCGAAATCCGTTGGCCTATAAAACGCTAATTATAAACCTTTCGTCCTGAATACGTTAACTGCCCGTTCCGGCCTTGCAGCTGAAATATTTTGTGGCTAATAGTGGCTGCGAAACAATGATGATTGCTAAAAATGGATAAAAAGTTTATAATGTTTTCTGTCTGACGTTCCCCTGCAAAGTGTCCAATCCAGGTGTTTCATGAATGGTCAACTGAACTTCCAAATCGGCGACAAAGTAGTTTATCCGAACCATGGAGTAGGGGTAATTGAGCAGATCAGCAGCCGCACGATCGGCCCCAATGTCCATAAGTTTTACCTTCTCAAGATCAAAGCCAGCAGCCTGAAAGTGGAAGTGCCCTTTAACAACGTGGGCACCGTTGGGTTGCGTCCGGTGGTAAAAAACGGCGAAGTCAACAAGATCATGACCTTTCTGGTGGACGGAAAGTGCGATAGCCATACTGACTGGAAATTCCGGTTCAAGGAAAACTCGGACAAGATGCGCACCGGCTCGCTGCTGGAAGTAGCGGTGGTGTTGAAAAGCCTTCTTTTCCTGGCCAAAGACAAGCCACTTTCATTCCGCGAAAAGAAAATGCTCGAGCGCGCTCGTTACCTTCTGGTTACTGAGCTCGCCATGGCCCGTAACGTGGATGAGGTCGAGGTGGAAGACCTGCTGACGAAAGCGCTGGCCAAGAGCAAGCTGAAATTCCCTGAAGTCACAGCCGACGCCTAATTATTCTGTCGCTCCGCTCCACACCGCTTGAATGTTCGGCGCGTGGCTGCGCCTTTTCGGCTCCTGATGCGCGCGGTTCGGCGGGCAAGCCGGCCTCACCGCGAAACGACCTCGCCTAATTATTCTGTCGCTCCGCTCCACACCGCTTGATTGATCGGCTGCGTGGTTGCGCCTTTTCGGCTCCTGATGCTCGCGGTTCGGCACGCAAGCCGGCCTCACCCCGAGTGGCCTCGCCTAATTTATTCTGTCGCTCCGCTCCACACCGCTTGAAATGTGCGTTCGCGTGGCTGCGCCGTGTGTTCAATAGATGATCACTGGGAATGCGGTCTCTCCAGTCATAAGGCTTGCTAGTGATCGGTCTTTCCATCCAGCAAGTCCAGCGCGTGCGGCAGGATTCCAACGACCGCCTGCAACGATTCCACCGCGGCGACGGGGCTTCCCGGCAGGTTCAACAGCAAGGTCTTCCCTCGAACCCCGCATATCCCCCGGCTGAGCGCGGCAAAGGGTGTCTTGCGTGCGCCTTCGGTGCGCATTCTCTCGGCCAGTCCCTCAACAACCCGATCGCAAACCCCCAGCGTGGCTTCCGGAGTAACGTCACGGGCGGCAATGCCGGTGCCGCCGGTGGTGACCACCAGACGCGTAAGCTCGCTGCACTCAATCAAGCGGGCGGCGATGGCATCTTTTTCGTCAGGCAACACCGAGGTGTGGACGACCTTGAAACCACTGGCTTCCAACTCGCGCACAATGGCTGGGCCGGAAAGGTCCTGGCGCTGGCCTGCGGCGGAAGAATCGCTGATGGTCAAAACCGAGGCAGTCTTCACGGAATGGGAATTCAAGGATGCGGGCTCCCGCTTCAGGCTTCCAACACGTTTTCTTCGGTGTCGCGGTTCGATTCATCCAGCAGCCGCAGCCCTTCCAGCAGAATGCCCTGCGTGGACTGCGTAATGGTTTGCTCGCCGCTGCTGCCGGCAAAATCGATCTCGAAACTCCCCGAGGTCCATGTAAGCACCTTGTAGACCGCGGGATCGCCCTTCAGGTCGCCATAATGGGCATGATTGATCTGGCCGTCAGTAAAAAACATGCGGCACTGCTCGCCATTGTTGCTCAAGGTCAGCGCACAGGTTTTGCGGCCCATATCCAGGGACTGAAGCAGATCCAGCGCGTTCATTTGCAGCAGGCTGCCGCGCAGAACAGACTCGCCTGGCGCCTCACGCGCCATCTTTTCCAGGGAGATCTTGTCGACAACTTTCTTGATTTTTGCCGCGGCTTCCTTGATAAAAAACGGCTTTTCGATGAAATCTTCCACCGCGTCGGCCACCGCTTTCAGTTTTTCATTGATATCGGTCTTGCCCGCCATCAGCATCACGGGAATGCCCGCGCTGGCATTGCGGCTTTTGATTTTTTGCAACAGCTGGCGTCCATCCATGCCGCTCATGGCGTAGTCGGCAATGATCAGATCGGGCTTGTCTTCAATGGCTTTAAGCAGAGCATCGGCTGCGTCGCTCATGGTCTGGACATTGGAGAAATGGGCAAGGGCCTGGCGCAACATCTCCAGAATCATCGGATTGTCATCCACCAGCAGGACCTTGACGTTGCTCGGCATGAAACCTACTTCTTCGTGCGGTGTTTACGCAAAAGATCAGGAGCGCCCTGGCGCCGGAAGTCTCCGCTCTTGCCGCCTGATTTGCTCAGCAATACTATTTCTCGAATGGCGATGCTCTTATCCAGGGCTTTGCACATGTCATAAACCGTCAAGGCGGCGACGGTAGCGGCCATCAGCGCCTCCATCTCGACTCCGGTCTGGGCGGTTGTGGCGGCTTTGGAACTGACCTTGACGCCATTTTCGCATACCTCAGTAGTCACATCAACGAACGAAAGAGGCAACGGATGGCACATTGGTATCAGTTCACTGGTGCGCTTGGCGGCGGAGATCCCCGCAAATCGGGCCACTTCCAGAGGGTTCCCTTTAGGATTGTCCGGCAGCGCCCGCAGGACTTCGGCAGACATCTCGATAAAGGCTGAAGCTTCAGCTTCGCGCCGTGTGGCCGATTTCTCTGAAACGTCCACCATGCGTGCGCGGCCCGCCGAATCATAGTGGGAGAGCTTGCCTTGATCTTCGTTCTTCGTAGTCAAAGTCTTTCTACTCTTTTGCATCACTGGACTTTCGCGCTCAGGATTTTCAATGCGGGTTGAGTCAGAGCGTTCAACGAACCACCACCGTAACCATCTCACCCTTGGCCAGCTTTTCGCGGTCCGGGGGAACCACAAGATAGCAGTTCGCTCGCGCTGCCGCCAGCATATCGCCTGACCCTTGCCAGGGGACAATATCAACTTCCGGATCTTCCAAGCCGCCTTCCAGCCAGGCCGGCAAGAATCGCGTTAACCCGGTCTTGGTCTTGAATTCCTTACTGAGTCGTGCCCTGGCTGATTTCAGACGCGACGGTTCCGCCCCACTCAATGCCTCCACCACCTGGCGGGCAAACAATTCATACGTCACCATCACCGACACTGGATTTCCTGGAAGGCCGAAGAACGGCGTTTCGGTTTGCGCCCCAAACACTACCGGCTTGCCCGGCTGAATCATGGCTCCGGTAAAGAAGAACTCGGCTCCCAGCGCATGCAGCGATTTTTCCACCAGGTCGAACTTCCCCATGGAGACGCCGCCCGAGAGCAACAAAAGATCAGCCTTCAGGCCTTCCTGAATCAGCTCCGTAAGCTTGCCTTCTTCATCCGGCGCGATGGGAAGCTGCAATGGCTCTCCGCCGCCTGCGAGCACCTGGGCTGCCAGCGAGTAGCTGTTGCTGTTGCGTATCTGGCTGGGACCGGGCTTTTCCGCCAGTTCCACGAGTTCGTCGCCGGTGGAAAGGATGGCCACCCGCGGCTTGCGATAGACCGCTAAGCTGGCCTTTCCTGTGGCAGCGGCCATGGCAATTTGTGCCGGCCCCAATCTGGACCCGCGGGTCAGCAATTCCTGTCCGGCTTTGGCCTCAGCGCCTGCGGGAACAACATTTTCGCCCGCGGAAACTCCGCGTTGGATTTCAACAAAATCTTCAAGCGCGGCCGCTTCCGCAGCCACGCTTTTTTCTTGTTCAACTCCGAGCACGTCATCATCACTGTTGATCTGGGTGATGACCTTTTCTGCGGTTGGCGTTATTTCTTGTCGCTGGCGTTCTAGCTCCGGAGCGCTTTTGCGTGCGGTGTACTCCACCATTACCACCGCATCCGCGCCCGGCGGGACGGCAGCCCCGGTCATGATCTCAACGGCCTCGCCCGGGGCCACCGGCAGATCGTAGCTGTCACCGGCTCTTACCTGGCCAACTACCCGCAGCACGATTGCTCCCCCCGGCGACAGGTCGGCTACCCTGATGGCATAGCCATCCCGAGTGGCCCGGGGGAACGGAGGAAAGTCCCGATCGGCCAAAACCGGCTCAGCCAGCACCCTGCCCAGAGCCTGCAAGAGCGGAACCTCCTCCACCGGAGGCCGACGCCGTTCGAGAAGCCGCCCGCAATACTGCCGCACGAGCTCTGTAGCCTCGTCGAAGCTCAATACCCCGGCTGACTGTGCAGCAGTATTCATAGGTTTGATTCTAAACGTCCGCTGGCCGACTTCCCGGCTTTATGACCGTGGAAATGGTTCGCGAGGGGTCTGAAATGTTCCGTTTCATTTTTCCACGGATTCCCGTAAAATACTGTCCTGACAAATATTTACAGGGCTGCGGCCGCAGCTGCTGGAGCTTTGTTCGACGATTGATCATCTAACTAACTACATGAAATATTGGCGTCCATTTTTGCGTTTTTTTGCTGCCTTGCAGCTCCTTCCCGCTCTGGAGAGCGGAGAAGAAACCCTGGTTGGCGGCCAGGCGGTGATGGAAGGCGTCATGATGCGCTCCCCGCATGCCTGGGGCATTGCCATCCGCAAGCCTTCGGGCGAGATCAGCACCCACAGTGAGACCCTGCAACGGCCTTCAGAAAAACACAAATGGCTCGGCTGGCCTTTCATACGCGGGCTGGCGACGCTGGGGCAGGCCATGCGCCTGGGCTTTGTGGCATCCAAGTTTTCTCTGAATATCGGCCTGGAGGAAATCGCCAAGGAAGAAGGCGAGAAGAAGCCTGAACTCAGCTCCTGGGCAATGATCAGCAGCATGGTGGTTTCGATCGGATTTTTCATTTTCATGTATAAGTTCGTTCCCCTGGCTGCGGCTACGGGCTTGAAACGCCACTGGCTGGCGCTGGACAACAACTTCGCCTTCACCCTGGTGGATGGCCTGATCCGTATCGCGTTGTTCCTGCTGTTTATCTGGGGAATCTCTCTTTGGTCAGATATCAAGCGCGTCTATCGCTATCACGGGGCCGAGCACAAGACAGTTTTTGCTTTTGAAGACCACGGCATGCCGTCGATTGCCGATGCGCAGAAATACTCCACGTATCACCCGCGCTGTGGCACCAGCTTCCTGATGACGATCATGCTGCTCTCGATCTTCGTGTACGCTGCGTTTCCGGTGCACGGGTTCTGGGCCAAGTTCGCCCTGCGCGTGGCCTTCCTGCCGATCATCGCCTCGGTTTCTTACGAAATGATTCGCTTCTCCGCCAAGCATGGAAAATCGTTTTTCTCGCTGCTGACCAAGCCTGGCCTGTGGTTGCAGCGCATTACCACGCAGCCTCCAACGGACGATCAGGTGGAATGTGCCATCAAAGCGCTTGACCTGGCCATGGAACTGGAAAAGAAAAACGGCGGCGAGTTGGTGATTGCCTAGCGGCGCCCGCCGCTTACCTTCTCGCTCTCACCTGAATTTTTCCAGCCGTACGGCTGCGGCTTGAATTACATTCATTCATCGAAAAAACTGCTCCTGCAGGAGGAACCTCATGCCCAATCTGGCTGCAATGCTTATCGGTCTGGAACGTTTCAGCGCCGGACTGCGCCGCCATTCGGTTCAGGTCGGCAATCACCGGGTTGCGTACTCGGAAGGCGGCAAGGGAGAGCCGCTGGTGCTGGTCCACGGATTCGGCGCCTCAGCGGACAACTGGAACCGCATGGCCGGGCGGCTTGCAAAGCGCTATCGCCTGATCATTCCGGACCTGCCTGGATGGGGAGAAAGCACGCGGATTGATAGCGAATCGTATTCTTATCCGCAGCAGATCGAGCGGCTGCACCAGTTCCTGGGACAGCTGGGCTTGCGACGCTTCCACCTGATGGGACACTCCATGGGAGGCTTCATCGCTTCCGCCTACGCCGCTCAATATCCAGAGGAGGTTATTACCCTGGGGTTGATTGCGCCCCACGGCATGGCCGAGCCTGAACAAAGCGAGCTGGCGCGCTCGGTGGCTGCTGGGGACAATTGGCTGGTGGCGTCAACCGAGCCGGAATTTGACCGCCTGTTGAACAACGTATTTGCCAAACGGCCGTATCTGCCCAGGCCGGTGCTGCGTCATCTCGCCCGGCATGCGATTCGCGGCTCCGCTAAGTCAGCCACTATCTTTACGGCCATGCAAAGCAACGATCCGCCGCTACAGTCAAGGCTCCCGGGGATCAAGGCGCCAGCTTTGATTATCTGGGGCGAGCAGGACCGGGTGCTGCATGTTTCCGCCGCCCGGTTGTTTCAACAGGGGATTGCGAATTCTGAGATCTTGCTCCTGCCCGGCTCCGGCCACATGCCGCTGCTGGAAAATGTCCGCCAGTGCGCCGATGCCTGGCTGGCTTTTCAGGAGAAGATGCGGCAGGTTCGCGGCGCGGCGGCTTAGACGGGTAGCTTGAACGAAGTAGTAAACTTGAGCTGGTTCTCCGGCGGTTTGGAGCGAAGCGACGAGATTGGAAGGGTAAAAGCCGCGAGGCCCGTGGCAGCCGAGCGGCGTGATGCAGGGCAAATCGCTTGATCCAGGAATGAGGATCTGAAAGCGGTTTGGAGCGAAGCGACAAAAAACTATGTTTGAACGTTTAGATCAAATCGAAGCTAAATACGACGAGCTCACCAAGGCGCTTTCATCGCCGGAAGTGATGAATGATTCGTCCAAATACCAGAAGACCGCCAAGGCCCACAGCGAGGTCGCGGAAATCGTGGAGAAATACCGCGAATACAAAGACCTGAAACGCGGTATCGAAGAGAGCAAAGCGATGGTGGCCGAAGAGTCGGACGCTGAGCTGCGCGCCTACGCCCAGGAAGAACTCGCGCGCCTGGCGGAGCGCCTGGCCCAGGTGGAGAACGAGATCAAGATACTGCTGGTCCCCAAAGATCCCAATGACGACAAAAACGTGGTGCTGGAGATCCGCGCCGGAACCGGCGGCGACGAAGCCACGCTGTTTGCCGCCGAGGTCTTCCGCATGTACTCGCGCTATGCCGAAGCGCAGCGCTGGAAGGTGGAAGTGCTTTCCACTTCGGAATCCGGCGTTGGCGGGCTGAAGGAAGTGATCGCCATTATCGAAGGCAAAGGCGTTTATTCGCGCATGAAGTATGAGAGCGGCGTGCATCGCGTGCAGCGCGTTCCCGCCACCGAGCAGCAAGGGCGAGTGCATACCTCTGCCGTCACTGTGGCCGTTCTGCCGGAAGCCGAGGACGTTGATATCAAGATTGAAGCCAAGGACCTGCGCATCGATACATTCTGCTCCTCCGGGCCGGGCGGACAGTCAGTGAATACCACCTATTCGGCCGTCCGCATTACGCACCTGCCGACAAACACGGTGGTGAGCTGCCAGGATGAAAAGTCGCAGATCAAGAACCGTGAAAAGGGCATGCGCGTGCTTCGCGCCCGTCTTTATGAGAAGGAGATGGAGCGGCAGCAGGAGGCTCTGGCCAAGGAGCGCAAGGCCCAGGTCGGCTCGGGTGACCGCAGCGAGAAGATCCGTACCTACAACTTCCCGCAGAACCGCCTCACGGACCACCGCATCGGCCTCACTCTGCATCAGCTTGCTGACGTCATGGACGGGAAACTGCAACCGATCTTCGATGCGCTGGCCACGCACTTCCAGGCGGAAAAGCTGAAACACCAGGCAGAAGTAGTGGCTTAGGGGCCAGCGTGGCCCTGTCTTTGGGACGATGCCACGTGACGTGTTTCCAAATCATCGCAGTCAGCGCCAAATCCTAATCGGCTTCAAGAACGGCTGGGGAAACAAGCGCTCCGCAGTGAAATTGCCTTGCTCCACTCTTTGCGGTACAGTCTCTCCTCCATGCAGCTCAAGCAGGCCGTCGATTCCGCGTACCAGCTTTTCCTTGAGAATGACGTGCCTTCGCCCCGGCTGAACGCTGAGCTGCTGCTGCTGTTCGT